>JBKQQQ010001027.1:0-4922 GCA_052144275.1 Streptosporangiaceae bacterium | reverse complement strand
GCGACCGAGATCAAGATCGCCGCATTCGTGGAGGAGGGATTGTCCAACCCGGAGATCGCCGCCAGGCTGCTGCTATCCCGGCGGACCGTCGCGACCCACGTCTCCCACATCCTGAAGAAGCTCGACGTCCATTCGCGGACCGACATTGCCCGTGAGTCAGCCCTGCGCACCATCGCGTCGAGGTAATCGCGGTGCGGGAATCGCAGATGCGTTCGGTGGGGACGGTGAGGCGCCGGGGGATGACTCACCGTCCCCACGTATGAGCCCCTGCGGGCCGCGTTCGCCACCCTCGGCGAGATCGGGGCCGGACGCGAGCGTGAAGTACACGGCCTTGCCTGCAGGGGTGCGGTAGACACCCCAGTCAGCCGACAGGGTGGCGACCAGCATCAGGCCCCGCCCGGTCTCGGCGTCGGCTGGTGCGTCTACCAGTACCGGCAAAGAGCACGACGTGTCGTGGACATCAACGCGCAGCTGACCGCAGGAGCAGCTGATGGCAAGCGTGACGGTCCCGCCCGGCTCGTGCCTGATGGCATTGGTCACCAGTTCGCTGGTGAGCAGGACCGCGACATCCGGGTCGACCGGGACATCCCAGGCACAGATGGCCGCCCGGACCTGGCTGCGGGCCTCGGCTGCCGCCGCCGGTCCCGTGGTCAGCCGGACGCGGCATCCGTTGAGTTCGGTCGGACGGGTCGGCGCCATGGCGTTCATCGGGTTCCTTAAAGGGCCGGTTCGAGCTGGTCCGGGAGAGCTGTGCAACGCTGCGCGGCTGCCCCGGGAAGGTCCGAGCACCATCCTGAACTGCTCGGTATCGCTTGCAAGAAAATGGTGCTGCAACTTGCAGTGCAAGACATCGGTCAGCTGACGGATTTTGAACCACGGCTAACGAGCCTCCGAGCCTGACGGCGGCGCTACCTCAGGCAGCCTGGGCGATTGTGCCGGCCATGGCACCCCGCCGACAGTGGGCGGGACCCCCACGCGTCCCAGGAGTCGCCAGGCAAACCGTGATCGAGGTAGCCCAGGGTCCGGGCAATCGGAAGCCGTGATCAGCGGTATCGTGCCGCGAGCCGTCTGCGGTGGGCGGCGGGTGAGCCGAACAGGGAGCGGTTGAGGGTGGCGCGCTTGAGGTAGCGGTGGATGCCGCTTTCCCAGGTGTAGCCCATGCCGCCGTGCAGCTGCATGGCCTGGCCGGCGACCGCGACGGCGGTGCTGCAGGCGTAGGACTTGGCCATCGACGCGGCCACGGTGGCATCGGGGTCGTCGGGGTCGTCGGCGAGCTGCCTGACGGCGCGGGTGACGAGCTCGCGGGCCACGCTGACCTGGACGAGCATGTCGGCGCAGGCGTGCTTGACGGCCTGGAAGGAGCCGATGGGGCGGCCGAACTGCTCCCGGACCCTGGCGTAGGCGACGGTCGCGTCCAGCATGGCTTCGCTGAGGCCCAGGCTGTCGCAGGCGACGGCGACGGCGGCGTTTACCCGGGCGGCCCGCGAGTTCCACGATCTGCTCGTCGAGTTCACCCCGAACGCCACCGTCCGCCACGTGGTCGGGAGCCTGGTGGCCCTGTGGTCAGCGCAGGAACAGACCTGGGCGGAGGCCATGACGGAGCGCGGCGAGTACCCCTTGCCCCACGTGGCGGACCGGGCGCTCGCGACTCACCGCCGGATTGCCGACGAGATCGCGGCCGGGCGCGCCGCCGAGGCTGAGCAGGTGGCTCGCGCCCATCTGGCCGCCACCCAGCACGTGGTGCTGAGCCGCTTCGAAGCTGACATCGTGACCGTATCGTCCGCCCGGCACGCGTTCGGATCCAGTAGGTGAACCCCGGCGTCCCCGAGGCCTTGCGGCGGTTTGACCTCAGCGGCCGCATCGCCCTCGTCACCGGCGCGTCGTCGGGCCTTGGCGAAGGACTGGCCCGTGACGGGCCAGACGGTCGTGGTCGATGGCGGCTGGACGGCCCGCTAACCCGGGCCGGCGAGGCCCCCGGGTTAGTAGCTGTCCAGGAACGCCTTGACCTCCGGGCCGGCGAACTGGGCGCCGTAGCCGGCGTTGACCACCAGGCAGGCGACCGCGACGTCCTGGGCCGGGTCGAAGGCGATAAGCCAGCTGTTGGGCTGCTCCTGGCCCTGGATGTCGGCGGTCCCCGTCTTGGCGTAGACGCCCGGTCCGAACCCGATCGACGCGGCTGTCCCGCTGGTGACCACGGCCTGCATCAGCTGCTTCAGCTGCGCGTCGGTGCTGGCCGGAAGCGCGGTCGCGGCCACCTGCTTGGTTCCGGCCAGCAGGATCGGCTGCTTGAACGTCCCGCTGTCCACGGTGGCCGCCACGGACGCCATCGCCAGCGGCGATGCGGTCAGCTGCCCCTCGCCGAACGCCTCCTGAGCCAGTTCGGAGCCGCTGGCACTGGCCGGAGCGTTGAAATAGCTGGCCGACAGGCCGGTAATGCCGATGTCCCAGTTCTGGTCGAGGCCGTAGTACTCCTTTGCCGTGCGGGCAAGCAGGCCGGACAGGTGCGGCCACTGCGTACTGAATGCGTTGTTGCAGGACTGGGCGAAGTCGGTGACGAACGGGGTCCCGGCCGGCTCGGACTCATTGTTGTCGTTGTGGTAGGTGATCCCCTGGACCGTATATGCATCGGGGCAGGCGACACCGCTGTCCGCGGTGACGACGCCGGAGTTGATCAGGGCCGTCGAGGTGATGACCTTCATCGTCGAGCCCGGCGCCACCTGGGCGGTGAGCGCGAAATCGTTGTAGCCGGCGTTGTTGGCGATGGCCAGGATCTGGCCGGTGGAAGGCTGGATGACGACCATCGAGCTCTTCCCGTGCATGGCGACGGCGGTGCGCGCGGCGGCCTCGGCCTTCGCGCTGATCGTGGTGGCCAGGTTCGGTATGTTGGTCGGCGGGATGACGACCGCCTCGCTGTTCGGCACCAGGTGATTCGAGGCGGTCTGGATCTCGACGTACAGGCCCGGAGCTCCCTGTCCCGGTGGCGCCTGGCGCTGCAGCAGTCCCGCGATGGTCGTCAGCCCGGCGTCGCCATACGACGTGATGTCGTTCCCGCTGGCATCGGTGACCGAGACGACCTGAGGCGCCACCGTGACCGCCGCCAGATGGGTGGACGCGGTGAGGTTCGGCGCGAGGACGTCGGGGGCCCAGGCGATATACCACAGCTGTGAGTTCGGTTTCTGGTAGGTGACCAGCGATGCGGTGTAGCTCCAGGCGCCGCGCAGCGCCTTGGCGCTGTCCGACGCCGCCACCGTGGCCTTGATCGTGTACCCGACCGATTCACGCGGCGTCGATGACGTGCCCGACGGGGCCACGGTGTCGCTCTGGGCCGCGGCCGTTAGCTTCCTGAGGTGGAGGTACTTGCTATAGGTGGCCAGCGCGGCCTGGGCGGCGGCGGGGTGATCGGTGTAGCGGGCGGCCTGCCCGAGGTTACCGGTCTGCCACGCTGTCAGGAACGCGCTGGTGATCTGCTCGGCATCCTGCGCGGCCGAGCTGCCCGTCGGCACGAAGCCAGTAGAGTTCGCGTTCCGGCCGGGCAGGACCACCGTGACGATGACCGCGGCGATCCCGGCCACGACGGCGAGCGCTGCCGCGGCCACCACGATGGTGACCTTTCGCCGCCTCGGCCGTCGGTGGTGCCGGGACGGCCCAGGCGGGACGGCTCCGAACGGAGAGGTCGGGGGCTCCGATGCATACCAAGGGCCCGATGATCTGGTGCTGCCACCTGAATCGCTTGCCACTCCTGCGACCGTACCACGCGCAATTTCACGGCAAAGACATTCAGTGGCACCGGCCGCATCCCGCTATAGCGCGCTGATGATCTCGGTCAGCGCAGGCCGGGTGCCTGCTGGCGAACGAGCGGTAGGTCCGGAACGCGCGTGTGGCGCCCGGCCGGAAAACTTACTCACAGGTATACCGCGACGTGGCCGGGATGCGTCATGATCCAGCCAGGGCGCCGGAACCGCGGCGCGACCCTGACAGTGCCCGCGGAGGAGCCATGGCAGCGGAGGGGCTATGAGAGATCAGGCCATCGGTCAGCCGGACGTGTCGTCGCTCGCGCTGGCCGAGCCGACCCGGCACGTGCGGCGCCGCTGGATCGTCGGCCTCACCCTGGCCAGCCTGGGCATGTGGATGGCGAACCAGACGCCGCTGCAGGTCATGCTCGCGCTCCAGTTGCAGGACATCACGCCCCGGCACAAGATCGTCGCACTCGCGGTGGTGACCGGGGCCGGGGCCATCTCCTCCGCCCTGGCCACCCCGGTCGTCGGCGCGCTGTCCGACCGCACCGCGCACGGCGGACGGCTGGGCCGGTTCAGCGGTCGCCGGCACCGGTGGACGCTCGTCATGGCCGTGCTCGCCGCGGCCTGCATGGTGCTGCTGGCCGAGCAGGCCACGGTACTCGGCGTGACCCTGCTGTGGTTCGCCTTCAGCGCCTTCCAGAACGGCGAGTACGCCACCCTGAGCGCGGCGATCCCCGACCACGTGCCGGTACGGCAGCGCGCCACGGTGGCCGGCTGGGTGGGCATGCCGATCGCGCTCGGCCTGGTCCTCGGCACCATCCTGGTCGTGGACGTTCTCGGCCAGAACCTGGTCAGCGGCTACATCACGCTCGCGGTGCTGATGGTGGTGCTGGCGCTGCCGTTCGTGCTGTTCACCCCCGACTACCCGCTCTCGCCGCAGGACCGGGAGCCGTTCTCCTGGCGCCGGGTGGCCTCCTCCTACTGGCTCAGCCCGCGTGCGCACCCCGATTTCGGCTGGGCCTGGCTGACCCGCTTCCTGGCCAGCCTGTCCATCGCCATGGGCACCCTGTACCTGCTCTACTTCCTGCGCGACGCGGTGCACTACGCGCGGCTGTTCCCCGGCCAGACGGCTGCGGACGGCCTGCTCATCCTGATCCTGATCTACACCGGCTGCGTGGTCCTCAC
>JBKQQQ010001026.1:0-4862 GCA_052144275.1 Streptosporangiaceae bacterium | reverse complement strand
GGCGTAACCAACTACGGGGTCGCGTGACCTGTGTGGTTGCAGGTGCCTGACGGGGTGTAGGTTCCGGTGTCGTGGAGTCCGCTGCCGGGCAGGTGTCGCCGACCGGGGAGCCGGTGGCGCAGTTGCTGGCGCGGATCGAGCGTCAGGCCGCGTTGATCAGCGAGGGGCTGGCGCGTGAGGCCGCGAAGGACGCTGTGATCGCGGCGCTCCAGGCTCGGGCTGAGGCGCAGGACGCGAAGATCGAGGCCCTGGACCAGCTGGTCTCCGAATTGATTGCCAAGACGGGCCGTGATTCGCAGAACTCCTCGAAACCGCCGTCAAGCGACGGGCCGGGCACGCGGGCGGATCGGCGCCGGGAGGAGCGGGAGCGGCGCAAGGCGGAGCCGGCCGGGGGCCCGGCACCGGGAAAGAAGAAGCGCGGCGGGCAGGACGGGCATCACGGCAACGGCCTGGCGTTCTCGCGGACCCCCGACGCGAAGGTCGTGCTGGAGCCGGGCGCGTGCCGGGGCTGCGGCGGTGATCTGGCCGGCGGGGTGCAGGCCGCCGCCGGGGCGCTGCAGGTCGTCGATATCCCCGAGGTGCGGGCGCTGGTCACCGAGTACCTGCTGATTTCACGCCGCTGCGGGTGCGGCACGGTGACCAGGGCGCACGCGCCGCGGGGCGCGGCCGGCGCCCCGGTGTGCTACGGGCCGAACCTGACGGCCGCCGCGCTGCTGTGCCATGCCTTCGGGCAGCTCGGCCAGGAGCGCACCGCCGAGGTGGTCAACGGGCTGTTCGGCACGCATGTCTCGACCGGGTGGATCAACAAGATCGCCGGGCGGCTGGCCGGGAGCCTTCACGGGTTCGAAGACGACCTGAAGACCGCGCTGCTGGCCGAGCCGGTGACCCTCGCCGATGAGACGCCGGCCAGCACGATCGAGGACAGTCCCGGGGGGCGACGGGCAGGCCGGGTCCGGGCGGGCGTTTAACCCGCACGTGTTCACCCTGCGCTCTCCGGACCTGGTCTGGCTGGGGGCCGGGCACACCCGGGGGCACGCCGCCCTGGACACCTTCGGCCTGTTCGAGCGGTACACCGGCACCCTGGTCTCCGACGATTACAACGGCTACGCCAAGTACCAGGTCCGCCTGACCGCACGCCAGCTGTGCAACGCTCACCTGATCAGGTCCGCGACGGGCGTGGCCGAGGCCGAGCCCCGCCTCCAGGCCTGGGCAGCCGCGATGATCGAGGTACTGCGCGCCGGGCGCAAGAGCGTCACCGATGCGGTCGCCGCCGGGCGCAGCGCCCTGGCCGGCCAGGAGATCGAGCAGATCCGGGCGGCCTACCGGGAACAGGCCCAGGCCGGGATCACCGCGAACCTGGGACGGCGCACCAGCAACGGCGATAAGCACCCCGCCTGGGTCCTGGCCCAGCGCTTCCACGACAAGATCGACCTGATACTGCACCACCTGACCGACTTCACCGTGCCCTGGACCTCGAACCTCGCCGAACAGGCACTACGCCACGCCAAAATCCACCTGAAGATCTCCGGCTGCTTCCGCTCCCTGGAAACGACCAGGGCCTACTGCCGCATCCACTCCTACCTGATCACCATCAGGCTCAACGCCGTCCCGCCCATGCAAGCCATCCGCGACGCCCTCGCCGGACACCCCTGGACACCCCTGCGAGCGCTCACGACGACCTGACCCCGTAGTTGGTTACCAGCGGGCGGCCGGGCTCTGGCAGCGGACCGAGCAGTCGGAACACCGGCATGGAGGCTGCCCCGGCATAGCTGAAGAACTTGAAAAACCGGTACTCCAGCTCCGTGCTCGCAAGGTCCGGATGACGGAAGAATCGCACTTGCATTGGTTGCGCGGTGAGGAACTCGCTGCGACCAGTCTGGTTTTCCCTGTATACGTCACGGCGGTAGACCACCGCAGCGAATCCCAGCAAGGTCGCGGCCTCAGCTTCCAAATCAGTACGGCAGTCTGGACTTCCCAGCCATTCCCACGGTAGGTATTGTGCGCCGTGATCGACAATCTCGATCTGCGGGGGCCGCTCACGAAGCAATGCAGTATTGATGACCTCCGTGAAGATGTCTCTAGCTGCCTGTAGCATTTTGATATTGTTGGACGTGCAGTCGACGAAGCAATGGTACGCCTTTTCTTTGGCGAATGAAAGGAAACGCTGTGCCGTTGCGGGTTCGACCGGCAGGCCAAGGGGGCGTTCGTCCTCGACGGCGTACGCGAAACTCGTGACCTGTTTCCGCAAGAGTTCCCGGTCCATCAGTCGCAGCTCGAGCGGGTCGCCGTCCAGTGGGCGGATAATCACCTCGGAGCTGTACTGGTCCACCCGGATATCAGGACTGCTGAGCTCACCACTTGGGTGGCTGAGGACGTCCGCGCAGGGATCTGCGCTGCTACCCGTGCCCATCGTCCTGGTCCTCGGGCTCGGTTGTCCGCTTGATGGCCTGCACGTATCGTCCGGATGAGTACAGCGTTACCCAGATGGGCATCTCGTCCCTCCGATCACCATGTACCGAAAAGCTCGACTCGTGTGACCCGCCGGAGGTGCTGAGCTCGATCGACGTCCGAGCCGGGTCCACCTGCAATCCGGGGGCATCGACCGCGATCTCGAAGGGCGCGGTCGGCCGGTCCTCGCCGCCAGTTAGGCGAAACGCCGTGGCGGTGGGATGCTCGGCGGCATCCTGCCATGCCGCCGAGCCGGTGGCGATGGTCACCGTCAGCTGCAGCCGGTCCGCGGATTCCGGGCGTGCGGACAGGCGCAGGCTGCCCTCGACGTTGCTTACAACCGGGCGGCGGAGCGCCTCTGTCAACGACGATTGGATAGATTCGTCGACCACTCTGCGGAGGTCGTTTCGCTCGGATTCCTTTGAGTTGACAACGGACTGCACCGCCGCAGCGGTAACATCCCCCTCCAGCTCGTCGGGTGCGGCCCGCACGGCCGCAGCGGCAACTTCCCCCTTCAGCTCGTCGGGTGCGGCCCGCACGGCCGCAGCGGCAACTTTCCCCTTCATCCCGTCGGGTGCGGCCCGCACGGCCGCAGCGGCAACTTCCCCCTTCATCCCGTCGGGTGCGGCCCGCACGGCCGCAGCGGTGACCTTCTTGGCGTGGGGGGGAGCGGCCTGCACCGCTGCAGCGGCAACTTCCGTCTTCATCTCGTCGGGTGCGGCCCGCACGGCCGCAGCGGCGACCTTCTTGGCGTGGGCCGGGGCGGCCTGCACGGCTGCAGCAACGACGTTCTCGTCTAGCCTCCGGTCGGCGTCGTCTCGTGCCTCCATCGCCCCTCCGCTCCACACACACCGGGCATACCCGTGATCAGGGAACACACCACGGAGCCCCCAGCCAACAAGCCAAATGTGGCGCGCACCTGGGGCGGCCGCGAGAGTCAATAGCCCTCGATGGCCGGGACGATCGTCCCGCCGACAGACATCAAGAGCCAGGCGAGGGAGTTTGCTCACCGGGCTGCATCGCGATCATTCTCGGCACCAGCGCCCCGGTCACCCACCTCGATCACGATGCCATGCTCGCCAAGGTGAATGACACTGCTGTCTGACGGCAGACGGCGCACATCGTCACGGCGCGATTCCTCCCTAGCTCGCTGCCGCTGACTGCGCGTCCGCAGCCATGCCCGGCCAGCCATGGCAGCACCGAAGTGATATCCATTCAATCCCGGCCGCGTCCTCCGGCGGCGGCGTGGTCGCGGGCGGCTACCGGGTCGGATTCCGTCGTCATGGCGAGATGCGTACGTCACCGGAGATGTACGGCACCAGGCCGGAAGCCGAGCGGGCGCTATGGAAGACGGCCAGGGATGGGCGCGCAGACTGCACCCACGACCGGAGGTTCTACGCCCTGGTGCTGCTCGCCACGTTCGCGAGCCTCCGGTGGGGAGAGGCGACGGCATTGCGGCGCTGCGATCTCGACCTGGAAGCGGCCACTGTCAGGGTACGGGCCGCTTACGTGGAACGCTCGACCGGGGAAATGCTCCTCGGGCCGCCCAAGTCGAAGGCGGATCGGCGCATCGTCGGCATCCCTGACGCGATCATTCCGGCGCTCCGCGAGCACCTGTCGGTGTTCGCTATCGCACGTGGATCGCACGCCGTGCCCGTGCGCTGCCCTATCAACTGACGGTTTTCAAGAGCGCCCGTGGTTCATAGTCCGCCACCGCTGCTACCTGCGTTGTTGGCGTTCGGGGCTGGCTCGCCGAGCAAGATCATCCCGCGCATATCCCGCGACTAGGCTGCTCCACCTTGGTCCCGAGCCACGCACTACGAGCCCATTTCAGGCGTTGCTCGTGGGCCAAGAAGCCCCGTGTTTGTTTCAGGTTCACGAGAGTGCCGTCGGCGGCGACAACCGGCCGTTGATGGCAGTTCGGGGGCACCTCGGGTCACGGCTCGACGGTCGTTACGCCGCTGTCGCTCATCTGACCCGCGCCATGGTACTCAAATCGTTGATTGAATCAGCACTGGTCTGTCCGGTCGAAGATCTGGGAGGTCGTCCGGTGGGGTACACGACTGCACCGTGGGTCGGCTTCGGTGAGGCCCTTGCTGCCGTTGCCGGTGCGTTGACGGGCCTGTTGTTCGTTGCGCTCTCTGTCAAGGGTGACGTGGTGGCCGCATCGCGCAGCCTCAGCTCCCGTGCGGCTGAAACTCTGGTGCTGTTCATGATCTCTGTGCTCGTGCTCGTCGCGGTCTTGCTTGTGGCTCCTCAGCCAGCGGCAGCCCTGGGTTCGGAATTGCTAACGATCTTCAATAGCGGGGGTTACTGGGTCTGGTCTCCCGGCGTCTGGTGCGTTATGCCAGAGGTATGAGGTATCCCGATGGCGGCGGGCTGGACGCGGCGGAGCGGGCCCGCCGGGAGAAGGT
>JBKQQQ010001025.1:0-4508 GCA_052144275.1 Streptosporangiaceae bacterium | reverse complement strand
CTCTGAGAGCGTGCTGCGTGCCTTCTACGACCTGCACCTGGAGGCTGGGACGGGGCCGATGGTGAACCCGTTCCCGCTGTCGCGGAGCCGGCGGGGCGGCCGGGCGAATGCCCACCACAACCCGGCGTTGCGACGTGAGGTCGCACGTTATGAGTGAATACGTCGAAGGAGGCTTGACTGATGTCGAAGACGTAATCCGGGCCAGTGTCTAAGGCTCGTCCCTACCCTGACATGCGCGGCCGGGTCTTGCCCGTTCGGGTGTGAAGCTCAGGGGAAAGCCCAAGGATTCCCGTTCCGTCTGGGAGTCACAGGCGTAGGGAAGGCTGGGCATGGGGTGAATGACAGTGAAGCCTTGCTGATGCCTCGTAATTGTGACTCTCCGGGGCGGGTGGTAATACCGGGGAGATAGGGACATGCCGTTGCAACGCGGCAGGCGGCGGTCAAGGACATCGCTTGACCGTGTGGACACCGTCGTCTCCGGGGTACAGAGGACACCCAGCCCCAGCCGTTTCTCATACGTGTGAAACACGGAAACCCCGTCAGGGTCCGGTGCACCTTCGGGTGGGCCGGTAAGCCGACCGCAAGGAGGGCCCAATTCCCTGGCGGGAACAGGATGCCCAAGAAGCGAATGCCGGCAGCCGAAAGGCGGCAGGAAAGCGAGACGACGATGGCCAGTCCTCCGCTGGCAGTCTCGTATAACTGGCCGGATATCGGGCCTGGTGCCCGGACGCGAAAGCGTGCTGACGTGTGGCAGGTGAGCCTTTGCAGACGAACTACCGGAACCGCCGGAACCGAAGGACAAGTTAGGCACCTCATGGTGAACGGACCGGAAGGCCCCCCGCGTCTCGATCTGGATGCCGTCGACTGGGATTGGATCGACTGGCATACGGCCGAGGGGGAGGTACGGCGGCTACGGCAGAGGATCTTCAAGGCGGCGCAGGAAGGCGACCTGGCGAGAGTCAGGAGTCTGCAGAAACTGATGCTGCGGAGCAGGTCGAATACGCTAATAAGTGTCCGGCAGGTAACGCAGCGCAATGCTGGGCGCAAGACCGCGGGGATCGACGGGGAGGTCGCGCTGACCTCCGAGGCACGGGCGGATGTGGCGGTGCGCGTGCACCAGAGCATCCGGACCTGGAAGCCCCGCGCGGTCAAGCGCGTGTATATTCCGAAGGCCAGTGACAAGAAAAAGCTAAGACCGCTCGGAATTCCAGTTATTTTGGACAGATGCCACCAGGCTCGGGTCCGTAACGCGCTGGAACCTGAGTGGGAGGCCCGGTTCGAGCCTAAGTCGTATGGGTTCCGGCCGGGCCGTAGCTGCCAGGATGCGATCGGCGCGATCTACACGACGTGTAAAGGGCCTATGGCCAAACGCCTGTGGGCGCTGGACGCGGACTTGGCTGCGGCGTTCGATAAAATCAACCACGACCGGCTTCTCGAGGCCATCGGCGAATTCCCTGCAAGGGGCATGATCCGAGACTGGCTGAAGGCGGGCGTGTTCGAAGCGGGGAAGGGATTTGCGCCGACTGAGGAGGGAACTCCGCAAGGCGGCGTGATCAGTCCCTTGCTCCTGAACGTCGCATTGCACGGGCTGGAGGAGGCCGCCGGAGTCCGGTATTACGCCACTGGCGTTAACGCCGGAAGAACCATACCGGGTTCCCCGATCCTGGTCAGGTACGCTGACGACATGGTCGTGCTCTGCCACAGCCGGGGGCAGGCCGAGCAGGTTAAGGCGCGGCTGGCGGAATGGCTGGCGCCCAGAGGACTTGTCTTCAACGACGACAAGACAAAAATTGTCTCCCTCAGTCAGGGGTTTGATTTCCTGGGATTTAACGTCCGCCGCTACAACCGCAAGCTGCTGATCAAACCGGGCAAGGCGGCCCTGAAGCGGCTCCGGAACAGGCTCGCGACCGAGATGCGCAGACTGCGCGGATCCAACGTGATGGCGGTACTCGCCAAGCTCGCCCCGATCATCCGGGGCTGGGCGGCCTACTACCGGGGAGTGGTGTCATCCAGGCTGTTCAGCAGCCTGGACCACTACCTGTGGCAGCTGCTCTACAAGTGGGCCACATGGAGCCACGCGAACAAGCCGAAGTCCTGGATCGTCGGCCGGTACTTCGGCAAGTTCAACAAGTTCAGGAACGACAACTGGGTATTCGGCCGCGACAGCGGCACGTTCCTGGTCAAGTTCTCCTGGACCGACATCGTCCGGCACGCCATGGTCAAAGGCGCGGCATCCCCCGATGATCCCGCCCTGGCCGGCTACTGGGCCGAACGGCGGGAAAAGGTCAAGCCCCCGCTCGACAAGTACACGCTGCGCCTGCTCACCAGGCAGGACGCGCGCTGTCCGTTGTGCGCGGAACACCTCCTGACCGCCGACCAGCCGCCTCAATCCCCCGAGCAGTGGGAACGATGGTGGCTGCAGGTCACCCGGAAAGCGATAGTCGCCGACTATCTCATGCACCACGGGGGGCCGGGCTCACCGGACGGCAATCAAACACGCCTCGTACACACCTCGTGCTATCGCGGGCTGAAAGCCCGCCAGCGCAAGGAATCAGCACAGCGGACCTGCACGCCCCAGCGGCTTGCTTGAGCCGTGTGCCGCGATGAGTGGCACGCACGGTTCTGAGGGGGGATCGGCGGGGCAACCCGCCGGTCCTACCCGGCGATGGTGAGGTAGGCGACCACGACGGCCACGATGATCAGCGGGGCGGTGGCGAGTCCGGCTTTGGAGGTCAGCAGGAGGATGATGACGGTTGCTGACAGTGGGAGCCTGAGGATCGACACGGCCGTGGCGGCCATCAGCACGGCCACGGCGGGGGTCTCGGAGAACCCTGGCAGGTGCGCGGCGCTCGGTCGGCTTGGCGGTCCCGGCCTTGATCCCCTCATCGGGGATGTGGCCGCCGCGGCCGGGCAGGCGCACGATCGCGACGGCCGTCAGCACCCCGGCGACCGCCAGCACCGGCAGCGGCCACCACCAGGGGACGGGATGCAATCCCAGCCCGCTGGGCAGGCTCTTGTACACCTCGGTCTGGATCCAGTGGACCAGTTCCAGGAAGCACCAGGAGGCGAAGGAGACCAGCACGCCGATCACCGCGGCCATGATGAGCAGGACGCGGTAGTTCTTGCTCCGGATCAGCGCGCCCGGATCGGCCGGAGGCGCAGCCGCCTCACTCACCGGCGGTGCCCTGCGCTCCCGGCCGCGGGCATTCCGCGGGCGTCCGGTTCGACGGCGCCTGGCGCCCGGGCTCGCGTCACCTCAGGCACGGCCGCCGGCCGGAGCGGGCGCGCGGACATGGGTGCCGCTTAGATTTCGGTGGTTGCTTCAACCTTGCCTTCTTTCACGGCGGCCTGGAGCGCGGCGTAGTCGCGTTCGTTCTGGTCGGCGTAGGTTTCGGCGAAATCGGCGATGGCCTGGTCGAACTTGTCCGAGCCGCCGAGGTAGGCGGCCAGCGCGATGCGGTCCCCGGAACGGGCGTGCGCCCGGGCCAGGGTCCACCCGCACAGCCGGGCGTACATCGCCATGCCCTTGGGGAGCAATAGCTCGATCGGCACGGAGAACTTCCAGTCCTTCAGCTGGCGGACGTAGAAATCGCGGTCCACCCCGTCCAGGGGGTTGGGGACGCGGGTCCAGCCGAGGAAGATGTCGCTCTGGGCCTGCATCAGGTGCTGCCCGGCGACCACGCGCTCGCCCTGGTTGGTGTACTGGCTGCGCCCGGCGTACTCCGCCAGGACCGACGGCTGGGCTTCCTTGGCCTGCAGGAACAAGGGCTCGACCCCGTCCAGGGCGTCCATCAGCAGGACCCAGGCGCGGGTGCCGACGCTGCCGACCCCGACGACCTTGCGGGCCACCTGCACCAGGGTGAACTGCTCGAGCAGGTGCCGCCGGTCGGACTGCAGGGTGCGCCGGTACTTGCCCAGCACGGTGCGGATCAGTTCGTAGATCGCGCCGGCCTGCACGTCGCTGAAAACCTCCTCGACCGGGACGATGGTCGGCGGGTCACTGATGATCTTCCGTCGGCCGTCGACCACGGTGGTGAGCTTGCCCAGTGCCTGGGTGCTGTCCCGGGTATGGGCCTTGGCCAGCAGCTTCTCGAACTCCTTGAGCCTTTTCGCCTTGATCTGGGACCGGAACTGGCTCACGGCCGGCTCGATGTCTAGGTGCGCGTACCACACGTCCAGGAAGGTCTGCTCCGCGAACCCGCGCATCGCGGTGCGGTAACCTTCTCCCGCCGCCAGGGCGATCTTGCGCCGGTCCCTGGCGGGAAAGCCGTTGTCCCGCCCGGCCACGGCCAGGCTGGCGGCCAGCCGCTTGACGTCCCACTCGAACGGGCCGGGCAGGGTATCGTCGAAGTAGTTGACGTCGAATACCAGGTTGCGCTCGGGCGAGGCGAACGCGCCGAAGTTGGACAGGTGCGCGTCCCCGCATAGCTGCACCCGCAGCCCCGAGGCGGGCGTGCCGGCCAGGTCCGCTGCCATCGGCAGCGCCGCCCCCCGGTAGAACGTGAACG
>JBKQQQ010001024.1:0-8900 GCA_052144275.1 Streptosporangiaceae bacterium | reverse complement strand
TCGAGCTGGTCATCTCCGGCCAGGGCGTGCACGAGGTGCGGTTGTTCTACTCCCGGTATTTCGGCATACCCGAGGACCGGATCAGGGTGGTCATGGGTGACGTGGGGGGCAGCTTCGGGCAGAAGGTCTTCCCGGTGAACGACGAGATCGCGGTGGTCGCCACCGCCCGCAAGCTCGGCCGACCGGTGAAGTGGATCGAGGACCGCAGCGAGAACCTCATCGCCGACGGCGTCGTCCAGGGCATCGGCGGCGTCTTCTACGAGCACATGATCTACGACCCCGAGGGCAACCCGCTCCCCACGACGTTCCTGGACTACCAGCTCCCGACCGCGGCCGAAGTACCCGAGCTGGAATACGGCCACGTGGTGACGCCGGGCTCGACGCCCGGCGGCTACAAGGGCATGGGCGAGGGCGGGGCCATCGCTGGCCCCTTCCCGGCCACGGCCGCTAGCCGACCCGCGGGCCGGGGGTGAAGGTGATCGGCACGGACAGCGGGGCGCGGTTGAAGGTGGAGTGGAAGCCGATGTCGGCACCGGGGTGGAGCTTAAGGTCATTGAGCCGCCGAACGATCTCCTCCAGAGCGATGCGCAGGTTCATCCGGGCCAGGTTGGAGCCGACGCACCGGTGTGGTCCCGCGCCGAACGCGATGTGGCGGTTCGTGGTGCGGTCGAGGTCGAAGGCATCGGGCGCGGTGAACTCGGCTTCGTCGCGGTTGGCCGACGCCCAGTACAAGATGACCCGCTCCCCCGCTTTGACCTGGTGGCCATCGATCTGGGCGTCGCAGGAGGCCGTTCGGCCGATGCAGATGAACGAACCGTCGAGCCGCAGCAGCTCCTCAACCGCCTTGCCGATCAGCTCCGGCTGAGCGCGCAGCAGCGCGGGAATCCCGGGCTGCTCGCAGAACCGGAGCATCGCCGCGCCCAGCACCCCGGCGGTGGTCTCCAGGCCGCCGAGCACCAGCAGCTGGAGGCACCCGATGACCTCCTCCCGGGTGATGGGCCGGCCTTCGATCTCGGCGTTCATCACCGCGTCGACCACGTCGCCCCGGGGACCCTCCTGGCGCCGCTGCTCGACGAGCTTGGCGATCCACCCGGCCAGCTTCATCAGGCACTCCCTGGATTCCGGGAGGTGCGTGAGCGACACCATCGTGGCGTAGTGGTTGACTTCCCCGAGATCGTCGGCGGGCGCGTGCAGCGCCTGGTCGAAGAACGCCAGGCCGGGGAACGGCCGGGCGAAGTCCGTCATGAAGTCGCATTCACCCCGCTCGATGAAGCCGTCGATGAGATGGTTCACGAGCTGGCGGGTGGGTTCGGTCCACGGGGCGACTTTGGCGGGGGTGAAATGCGCGTTGAGCAGCCGCTTGAAGGTCCGTTGCAGCGGCGGGTCGATGGTGACCGGCAGGATCTTCATGGACACCGGCGGGGCGGGCACCGTGATGCCGAGCTCGGAGCTGAACGTCCGCCAGTCCTGGGCGATGCGGAGCACGTCCTCGTACCGGGTGACGACCCAGAACCCGCCGTAGGCGTCGCTGTGGGCGACCGGGCACCGCGACCGGGCGCGGGCCAGCGTGGGGTGGAACTCGCGGGCCAGTTCCGGCGAGAGGTGGCCCCGGCCGACCATGAGCGTTTCGGCGTCGTCTCGCCGTCGACCGAAGAGGTCGTCAGCGAGGTCCCGCTGGCCACGACGGCGGACATCGACCGCGCGGTCGGCGCGGCACGTTCGGCGTTCGACGACGGTCCCTGGCCCCGCATGACGCCGGGTGACCGGGCCGACGTTCTCGCGCGGGCCGCCACGATCCTGCGCAAGCGCGAGGCCGAGATCGCGGGCGTCACCGTCGACGAGATGGGCTGCGCGATCAGCCAGGCGCCCCGGGCCCAGACCGGAATGGTCGCCGCCCTGTTCGACTACTACGCCGGCGGCTGGCTGGCCACGAAATTGTTCCATGTGGTCACCCTGCACGGGTTCTTTAACCTGTCCACCTGGCTCACCGCCATCGCCGGAGCGGCGATCTTGCTGCTCGCCTACCACCTGGTCACCAGCCGTAGTGCCGGCAGCGGACGCAGCCGCAGCGGCCGCAGCCGGTCACGCCGGTGGGCGCACCGGTGAGCAGGCAGGTCCCGCCCGTGACCGACTGGGGCAGACGTGCTCGGCCTCCTGCTGTCGCTACTGGTATGGGGCCCGGCGAACCCGGCCAGGCGCCGCCGGGCCGCCTCGGCGGCTCCGACGCGGCCGCCGGTCGTCGATGCGCAGCGCCGCGCGTCTACCAGGACGAGCGACCGCTATGAGATCAACGCAGGGCCCAGGCCGCCGGGCCGCAGGAGCAGGCACCCGGAGGCACGCACCATGATCGTCTTCGGACTGCTGGTCCTGCTCGCCGTCGGCGGGCTTGCCGTCTCCGGGATCACCACTCGCGACGACGGTGCTCATTCCCCTGCTCGTTCTGGCCTGCTGAGCTATCACCTGCCCGGCCCGGGGAGCCGGCTGTTCTTCTTCGGACTCATCCTCGCCGCAGCGGCGATTTCGGACTAGCCAGGATGGCCGTCGGGCTGGGGCGCGGGGTCAGCCCGATCCCGGCCTCTCGGCAGCTATCGCAGGCACCCCCCGGACCACTGCCAGCAGCCGGTGCCGCGGCGGCCAGGCGCTTCGGGGGCACGAACCGCACACCGTGGTCGCGGACTCCGCCCTGGCCACATCGCGATGAGAACCGCATTGGGCGGGACAACTCAGACCGCGGTCGCTAACGCGGAAGCAGGTAATTTCATGTCAATAGTGATCATCGTGGGCATCGTCGTGGCCGTCATCGTAATC
Source organism: Streptosporangiaceae bacterium (assembly GCA_052144275.1). Classification (GTDB taxonomy): domain Bacteria; phylum Actinomycetota; class Actinomycetes; order Streptosporangiales; family Streptosporangiaceae; genus Palsa-504. The sequence goes on along the minus strand of JBKQQQ010001024.1, from coordinate 6,092 downwards.
GGGGCGGTGGTGTTCGGCGTGATGCCCGTGTTGCGCCGCCGCCGACTCCAGCAGCGCTTCGGCCCGGAATACGACCGGCGGCCGGTCTCGTCGACGACAGCATCCAAGCGCTCGTCGCGTCCGTCAAGGAGCAGCAAGATTCGCTGCTGGCCGCCTGGCATGGCGAAAACGCGGGAACCGAGGAACTGCGCACTGCCGTCCAGCAATACCGCGCGTTCGGCAACCGTCTCGCAGACTTCTCCCGTGAAACCTGAGCTCCCGGCTCCTTGGTAATGAAGGAAGCCCATGCTTGACGTGGATCTGAGTATCCGTGACCTCGACGGCCGGGCGGTCGTCGCCCTGCGCGGGGAGCTTAACCTGGCCGACACTCCAGGTGTCGCGTCGCATCTGATCGCGGCCGTGGCGGCCTGCGGGGTTCAGGCCGTGGCCCCAGGCCAGCCAGACCGCCGCACCCAGCCCGGCGAACGGCACGACAACGAACGCGGTCGTCACTCCAGCACGTACCCGGCCCTGGACGGTGCCAGGCGGCTGGCCGCTGTCAGGGAACGGCGCCGTCCCGTCATAGTCAGCCACCGTAAGCTGAGAAGGCATCGTGGTTGTTCCGCTTGGTCTCATAGCGGCAGCCGGTCGTGGTAGAGGCGGCGCTCCTCGGTCAGACCCTGTGATCTCCTGCCGGGGATCAGCATATTGGCGAGCAGGCCTGCGCCCAGGCTCAGAACGATCCACGCGCTGACGCCCATAACCGGACTCCTGTACAGCAATGAGCTAACTTAGCGGCCGGTTTAGTGCCGGATCGTGGCCGGGGCTTGCCTGGCCGCGGCGCCGCGATACCTTGCCGCCTGGCTTGTCATTTCCCAGCTAACCCCCGCCGCCCCGGCGGCGGAAACAGCCATAAACCGCAAACATCATCACCCACGCCGATCGCCGCTCGGCGGTTCCAGGAATAACGGCTGCGCCGGGCGGCTGTCCCGGTGTGATCGGCCACGGTGATGAGCCTTGCCCGGATTGCTCATGTCCGTCTGCCCGCGGATGGCCTTTACTGATATATGGATATATCAGCGGAAACGGATCAGTCGGCATATCCACCGCCACTGCTGGCATTCACGGGATTGTGGCATTCCCCGCTGCTCGCACGGCGCCACCCAGCGAACATGCCGTCGGAGGCAGTTATGCGTATCGGATCGGTGCTACTCCTCATCTGGCTGGTCATCGGCGCCATCGCCGGCGGCCAGCGCCACTACTATGCCGGTTCTGACCCGAACTGCGCCAAGACGGGCACGATCATCGTGACAGTTCTTGCGGGCCCGCTCAACTACTCCGGCGTGAACCCGAAAGTATCCTGCAAAATACCGCAGCCGAGCTAGTGCCTGGAGGTGCCCACCTTTCCGGACGGCTGCATGAAGGATGGTACAGCTCGTTTTCGATGGGAGCACAATCCCGGCTCCATTATCATTTACGAAGTTCGCGGAAGAGCTCGTGGTAAAGCTGCGTGATAAGGCGGTGGAAACCGGCCGCGATACCCAACCAGGTGACCGTGCGCAGGGCGACCGCCAGCAGCACGTCGGCGAGCCCGACGCCATGTCCACATCGCATCGCCACCGCGCTGGCCGTGTCAGACGAGACACTGGTGGACGTAGCACCATCGCCAGCGCGATCCCGGCTCCAGGCCGGCGGCTAGCGGGTGGTCGGTCTCCTCGTAGTGCGCCTTGGCGTGCCGGCTGGGTGAGTCGTCGGAGCAGGCCACCCAGCCGCAGGTCAGGCAAAACACAAGGGGCGCCGGGCGGTCTGGGTGGTCCTGACAGCCCCGGCAGTCATCCGACAGGGGTGTCACCGGCTGGAGCCCGTCGATGTGCTCACAGGGCGGCGCTGAGCCGTTCAGGCTGATGGCGGGCGAGCCTAGGGCTATGTTCTGGGCGGGGATCATGGCAGAGCCCCCCTTGTCGTGATTGAGACGCCGGGTCCGGCCCGGCTGGTCACTGGCAAGTTAACCCTGGTAGCGGCGCTGCGGAAACGGGCAACCTGAGCAGGACCCATCACCAGAACCGATCAGCCGCCAGCCACCGGCCGGACAGGCCGGTTACGCATTCCGAGAGCCTAGGCGCGGGAGTAGGCTTGACGCAGGGTTTTCCTGTCCCGGGCTGGGTAGGCGTTCATGCGGATTCATCGCTACCAACGGCGGTGATATGACGTCCCGCGATATAGCGGGCAGTTGCAAGGAGTACCCGGGATGGACCGGACACGGACTTGGCGGCGGGTGTGGAATTGCGCCAGCTGCGCTATTTCGTGACGCTAGCCGAGGAACTGCATTTCGGCCGGGCGGCTGAGCGGGAGCACATCGTGCAGTCGGCGCTGAGCCAGCAGGTGCAGCGGCTGGAGCGTGAGCTGGGGGTCCGCCTCGTCGAGCGCAGCACCCATCACGTCTCGCTGACCGCTGCCGGGGCGGTGTTCCTGGTCGAGGCGCGGCAGATCCTGGCGCACGTGGACCGCGCCGCGGGGGCGGCACGGAGCGCGGTGGGTGCGGCTGCGACGTTGCGGGTCGGCATCATCGATTCCAGCTATGACTCGATGCCGCAAATCCTGCACGAGGTCCAGGCCCGTTACCCCGGCCTGGTCATCCACCAGGTCGAGGCCAGCGTGCCCGGGCAGTACCAGCAGCTCATTGACGGCCGGCTGGACGTGGGCATCGGCCGGGCCGCGCTGGCCCCGCCGCAGATCGCATCTCTGCTGTTTCGCCAGGACCCGCTTGGGGTCCTGGTGCCAACCGGTCACCGGTTCGCCGGACTTGACGGCGTCCCGGTCGCCGTCCTGGCTGAGGAGCCGTTGCTGCTCGCCGAGGAAATGCGGGCTCCGGAATTCAATCAGTTCACCGTCGAGATGTGCCGGGCCGCCGGCTTCACCCCCACCGTTTACGGGGGGACCGTGGAGAGCATCCGGGCGGCCGCCGACCTGGTCGCCCAGGGGCGCTGCCTGTACTGCGTGCCCTCCTCCTGCATCTCCGCGCTCCCCGGGACCACCTGGCGGCCGCTCACCGAGCCGGCCTCGTACTACCCATGGTCGGTGCTTTGGCGCGCGGCCGATGTCTCCGGCCACGTACGCGCCGTTGTCAGCTGCGCGCAGGCGATGTCAAAGCGGCTCGGCTGGCTGGCCGCCACCAGCCAGGCGGCACAATGAGCAATCGCATACGGCGACCACGGGCGGACCGCCGCAGTATCACCCGAGCAGGGCGGGCCAAGACGGGATACCGGGTCCATGCGCCGAAAACCCAACGGATATGAGGGCGAGATCTGCCGGGATCATCACTCGGCAAGCACGTCATCGTGCCGGGCTGGCGGGGCTGCGCTGGAGGGTCCGGTACACGGTGGGCCGGGACACGGTGAACAGTTCGGCCAGATCGGCGATGGAGTAGTCGCCGGAGGCGTGCATGCGCCGCAGTTCGGCCTGCTGCTTGGCCGAGAGCTTGGGCTGGCGGCCTCGGAGTCTGCCCTTGGCTCGCGCGACGGCCATGCCCTCACGGGTGCGCATCCGCAGCAGGTCGACCTCAAACTCCGCGAAGGTGGCGAGGATGTTGAAGAACATCTTGCCCATCGGATCGGCCGGGTGGTAGACCTGCCCGCCGAGGGAGAGTCTGATGCCGCGGGCGGCGAGGCCGTCACCGATGCCGCGGGTTTCGGGCACGGACCTGGCCAGGCGGTCGAGTTTCGGCACGACGAGGGTGTCGCCTTCGCGGACGGCGGCCAGCGCTTGGTCGAGGCCGGGACGCTTCCGGCTGGTGCCTGTGAGCCCGTGGTCGAGGTAGATCCGGTCACCGGCGACGCCGAGCTCACGCAGTCGGTCACGCTGGGCGGTGAGATCCTGGGTGTCGGTGGAGCAGCGGGCGTAGCCGATCAAGGTCCCGGACACGATCGGAGTGTAACGGATAGCCACCCGTCACTGAGAATTTTTCCGTACCACCTATGTGAGATAGCCCAGGTCCTGACTGTGATGGGTTGTTCGTCACCGGAGCGGGCGTCCGTTTGGGGTTGGCGGGGTGCCGTGCTGGCGCGGGCGGCCGGGTTTGGCCTGGCGGGGGCAGTGTGGTGGCCAGCCCGGTGAGCAGGATGTCGAGGCCGCGTTCGAGCTCGGCGGCGCCGTCGTAGGCGGCCAGGACGGGGGCGAGGCCGCGGAGCAGGGGGAATTCGCCGATCGGCAGCCGGTGCAGGCCGAGCCGCAGCAGGTCGTCGGTCTCGTCGGGGTTGTCGACGAGTTCCTGGAGCTCGTCCAGGATGTGGCCGTGCAGGAACCCGAACAGGGCTCGGTAGATGTGCAGCGCGTCGGGTCCGCTGAACCCGGCCTTGCTGAGCAGGGCCAGGATGTCTTCCAGGGGGCGCAGGGTGCCGGCCGGGCGCAGCCCGAGCGGGGTGGCCAGCGGCCGGGTGACGATCAGCGGCACGACGTGCGGGTGGGCCAGCGCGAGCGCGCGGTAGCGGCGGGCGACGGCGCGCAGCTGGCCGGCCCAGTCGGGGTCGGCGGAGTCGACGTGGAGCTGGGCCAGGACGGTCTCGGCGACGCCGTCGAGCAGCGCGGCCTTGCCCGGCGCGTGCCGGTAGAGGATCATCGGGTCCCGGTCCAGGGCGCGGGCCAGGCGGCGCATGGACAGCGCGTCGGCGCCGTCGCGGTCGATGATCTCCAGTGCGGCGGCCAGCACGGCATCGCGGGTGATCTTGCCGCTGCCGCCGGCGGCGGGGCCGCGGTCGGCGCGGGCAGTCGGGGTGGTCATGACGGGAGCACCGTCCCCTCCTGGTGAGCGGATGCAGGCACCACCATACGCTATCGATGTAGGCCTACGGTGTTGACGTTACCCTACCCGGGTGATTTACTGTAGGTCTACAGCGTAAACAGGTGGGAGTGCGTCATGATCATCATTCTCGGCCTGGTCATCCTGGTCGCCGCGGTGATCGCCGGCGTGGCCGGCGTGCTGGCCAACGGCGGTCACGCCCATGCGGTGACCCATTTCGCGGTGTTCGGCTATCACGTGACCGGCTCGACCGGCACCTTGTTCTTGTACGGCATCGTCGTCGGGGCGCTGGCCCTGGCCGGGCTGAGCGTGCTGCTGGCCGGCGCGCGCCGCACCTCCCGCCGCGGCCGCGAGGCCCGCCGGGGGCTGGCGCAGTCCCGCCGCGAGACCGCCGCCGTCAGCCAGGACCGCGATGACCTGCGCGGCCAGCGCGACACCGCCCGCCGCTACACCGCCAGCACGCTGGGCGACGACGGCACCGCCCGGAACGGCAGCGATCCAGGCCCGCGCGGGCCCAGCCTGTTCGAGCGCCTGTTCGAGCGTCGGTCCGCCGCCCCGCAGCCAGCGCCGCTGGCCAGCCAGACCCCCGCCCCCGTCCCGGCCGCACAGCCGGAGCCCCCGCCCGCCCGGGCTCAGCCCGACCAGGCACCCCCGTCTTAAGCCCCGCAGACACGAGAGGAGCACCCCATGTTTATCAGCTTCGGAGCAATCGTGATCATCGTGATCATCGTGCTGGTCGTCCTGTTCCTGCGCAGGCGCTAAACCAGCTCACCGGCGCGGCCGTGATCTTGAATCCTCGCGGGGTCGGGCCTGCTTCTGCCCCGGCTGGGCACGCACCGCAATCGCGGAACGGCCAGTCCGCCGCCGATCCCCTGCCGGTGCACCCGCCCCAGCAGATGACTCCTAGAAGAGGTGAGCCGCCCATGAGTGCCGCCAGGAAGCTTGCGCCCGGGTCCGTGCCGGGAATCCGCAGCTGGAGGCATCGCGTGGCTGGGCATGATCTGCGTCAGCGCGTCGAGGTCAGCGATGATGACCGCACGGTCGCCACGGCCGAGGTGACCACCTCCGAAGGATCTGGAGGCACCGCCCGGGTGTCTTTGCGCGCCGAGCCGGGGCACATCGCTCCAGGGCGCCGCGCGAGCCTGGTCGATGCTGTGCTGGATCTTCCCGAGGTGCAGGAAAGCGCACGCGTGGAGGCGGCATTCCGGCTTGGCGATGGCGAGTCACTGCACCGGCTTCAGGAGCGCTGCGAGGACGTCAGTACCCGCCCGGCTGGGTGGAGCGCGCTCGTCGATGCGAACCTGCCGTCCAGCCGCGC
>JBKQQQ010001023.1:0-5081 GCA_052144275.1 Streptosporangiaceae bacterium | reverse complement strand
ACGACAAATGGCTCAGGCTGACCAAGTTCTACGGCCGCCTGTTCCTGATCAACTTCGCGATGGGAGTGGTCACCGGGATCGTGCAGGAGTTCCAGTTCGGCATGAACTGGTCGGCCTACTCGCGGTTCGTGGGCGACGTCTTCGGCGCCCCGCTCGCCGTCGAGGCCCTGCTGGCGTTCTTCCTCGAGTCCACGTTCCTCGGCCTGTGGATCTTCGGCTGGGACCGACTGCCCCGCAAGGTGCACGCGGCCTGCATGTGGATCGCCGCGACCGGCACGCTGCTTTCGGCCTACTTCATCCTGGCCGCCAACTCCTGGATGCAGCACCCGGTCGGCTCCCACTACAACCCGGTCACTCACCGGGAGGAACTGACCAGCTTCCTGGCCGTGCTGACCAACCCGGTACAGCTGGGGACGTTCCCGCACACGGTCGCCGGCTGCTTCCTGACCGCGGGCGGGCTGGTGGCCGGGGTCGCCATGTGGCACCTGATCAGGCGGCCCGTCACCGGGGAAGGCGCCGCCGCGACGACCGCGGCGTGGCGGAGCGCGGCGAGGGCGGGCGCGATCACCGCGCTGGCCGCCGCGGTCGCCGTCATCGTCACCGGCGACATCCAGGGCAAGCTGATGACCAAGTACCAGCCGATGAAGATGGCCGCCGCCGAGGCGCTCTACCACACCTCCCAGCCGGCCCCGTTCTCGCTGTTCACCATCGGCACGTTGAACGGCTCCAAGCCCACCTTCCAGGTCACCCTGCCCGACCTGCTGTCCTTCCTGGCCACCGGGAACTTCCACGCCCAGGTCAAGGGCATCGACAACCTGCAGTCGCTGTACGCCCAGATCTACGGGCCGGGCTCCTACACGCCCATCATCCCGATCGCTTACTGGAGCTTCCGGCTGATGATCGGCATCGGCATGCTGGCCGCGCTGATCTCGCTGATCTCGCTGATCACGCTGCGCCGGGGACGCGTCCCCACGGCCATCGCCCAGGTGCGGGCGCAGGGCACCGGGATTCAGCGGTCCTGGTCCCGGCTGCTGCTGTGGGCGGTGCTCGTGCTGCCGTTCCTGCCGCTGGCCGCGAACACCTTCGGCTGGCTGTTCACCGAGATGGCCCGCCAGCCCTGGCTGGTCTTCGGGCAGATGAAGACCAGCGCGGGCGTGTCGGCCAACTCGGCGGGCGAGGTGCTCGCCTCGGTGATCGTGCTCACCCTGCTGTACGGCGGGCTCGCCGTGGTCGAGGGCGGGCTGATGTACTCCTACGCGCGGGCCGGGCTGCCCGAGGACAAGACGGCGCCACCGGCGGGCGAGGGCGAAGAAGCGCCACTCGCGCTGGTCTACTGAAGGGAGGGGTGACGTGCATTTCCACGACGTCTGGTTCATGGCCATCGCCCTACTGTGGGCTGGCTACTTCATCCTCGAGGGATTCGACTTCGGCGTCGGCGTCCTGCTGCCGGTGCTGGGCCGGGACCAGACCCGGCGCCGGGTCATGATCAACGCGATCGGCCCGGTCTGGGACGGCAACGAGGTCTGGCTGCTGACCGCGGGCGGCGCCACCTTCGCCGCGTTCCCTGGCTGGTATGCGTCCATGTTCAGCGCCTTCTACCTGCCGCTGCTGTTCATCCTGGTCGCGCTGATCCTGCGCGGGGTGGCGTTCGAGTACCGCGGCAAGCGGGACAGCGCGACCTGGCGGCGCCGCTGGGACGCGGCCATCTTCGGCGGGTCCCTGCTGCCCGCGATCTTGTGGGGGGTGGCCTTCGGCAACGTGCTGCACGGCATCAAGCTGGACGCCGCGCACAACTACGTGGGCAACTTCTGGGACTTCCTCAACCCGTACTCGCTGCTCGGCGGCGTGGCCACGCTGGTGCTGTTCACGCTGGACGGCGCGCTGTTCCTGGCGCTGAAGACCACTGGCGATCTCCGCCGGGACGCCAACCGCGTCGCCCGCGGGACCGGGGTGCTCGCCGTGCTGGCCGGCGGCGGGTTCCTGGCCTGGACCGAGTTCAGTTACCAGGCCCCCGGCCACACCGGCACAGGCATCGCCTCGGTGGTGCTGGCCGCGGTGGCCGCGGTCGCGCTGCTGGTGGCCTGCGCGGCCAACCTCAGGGGCCGGGAGGGGGCCGCGTTCGGCGCCGCCGCGGCGGGCATCGGCGCGGCCACCGGGGCGCTGTTCACCGCGCTCTACCCGAACGTGCTGCCCTCCAGCATCAACGCGGCGTACAACCTGACGGTGGCCAACGCCTCCTCGACGGCCAAGACGCTGGCGCTGATGACCGTCATCGCCTGCATCTTCCTGCCGTTCGTGCTGCTCTACCAGGGCTGGACCTACTGGGTCTTCCGCAAGCGGATCAGCGCGGCCCCGCAGGCACCGCAGCCTCAGCAGCCAGAGCCAGCCAGCCGATGAGGCCGCTCGACCCACGGCTGCTCCGGCAAGCCCGGCAGGCCAGGGTGTACATCGCCGCGGTCAGCGGGCTCGGCCTGCTGACCGCCGCCCTGATCATCGTCCAGGCTCAGCTGCTGGCCACGGGGATCGTGGGGGCCTTCACCCGCGGCGACACGATCCGGGCGCTGCGGCCGGTGCTGGTCGCGCTGGCCGCGGTGGTGGCCGGCCGGGTCGTCGTGGCCTGGGTCACCGAGGCCGCGTCCTATCACGCGAGCGCGGCGGTCAAGGCCGAACTGCGCCGCCGCCTGCTCACCCGGGCCACCCAGCTCGGGCCGCGCTGGCTGGCCGGGCAGCACTCTGCTAGCCCGGCCCCCCGCACGGCCGAGCTGACCGCGCTGGCCACCGACGGGATCGAGGCGCTCGACGGCTACTTCGCCAAGTACCTGCCGCAGCTCGTGCTGGCCACCGTGGTGCCGGTCGCGGTCCTGGTCCGGGTCGGCTGGGCCGACCCGCTCGCCGGGCTGACGATCGCCGCGACCCTGCCGCTCATCCCGCTGTTCGGCGCGCTGGTCGGGAAGGCCACCAGCGCGTACGCGCAGCAGCGCTGGCGCGCGCTGGCGGTGCTCTCGCACCACTTCCTCGACGTGGTGTCCGGGCTGCCGACGCTCAAGGTGTTCGGCCGGGCCAAGGCGCAGCGAGAGGTCATCGGCGAGGTCACCGGCGACTACCGGCGCGCCACCATGAGCACGCTGCGCATCGCGTTCCTTTCCTCCCTGGTGCTCGAGCTCGTCGCGACCCTGTCGGTCGCGATGGTGGCGGTCGGGGTCGGCCTCAGCCTGGTCTACGGCCACCTGGACCTGCGCACCGGGCTGATCGCGCTGATCCTCGCCCCGGAGGCCTACCTGCCGCTGCGCCAGGCCGCCGCCCAGTTCCACGCGAGCGCCGACGGCCTGGCCGCCGCCGACCAGGCCATCGCCGTCATCGAGACCACGGCCGACGCCGAGACCGCCGGAATCGCCGGGACCGCCGAGACACTCACGGCGCCGCAGATCATCCGGGTCGAGGGTGTCAGCGTCCGGCATCCCGGACGGCCCGAACCCGCTCCGGACCAGGTTTCGTTCATCGCCCGGGCGGGCGAGATCACGGCGATCGCAGGCCCGAGCGGATCGGGCAAGTCCACGCTGATCGACGTGCTGCTCGGCTTCGCCCGGCCGTCCGCCGGGCGGGTCACGATCACCGACCGGGCCGAACCGGGCGCCGGCGCGCACCGGGCCGACCTGACCGCCCTCGACCGGGATGCCTGGCGCGCCCTGATCGGCTGGGTGCCGCAGGAGCCCTACATGTTCCCGGGCACGGTGGCGTCCAACATCCGGCTCGGCTGGCCCGACGCACCCGACGATGCGGTCCGCGCGGCCGCGCACGCCGCCGCGCTGGACGAGGTCCCGCTGGACCGGCCGGTGACCGAGCGGGGCGGCGGCCTGTCGGCCGGCCAGCGCCGCCGGGTGGCGCTGGCCCGCGCGCTCCTGCCCGGCCGGCCCGTCCTGCTGCTCGACGAGCCGACCGCCGGGCTCGACGGCGAGAACGAGGAGCGCGTGCTCGGCACGCTGCGCGCGCAGGCCGCGGCCGGGCGGGTGGTCCTGGTCGCCGCGCATCATCCGCAGGTCATCGCGGCCGCGGACAAAATCGTCCGGCTCGGCTCCGGCGGGCGGGCCGTAGCCGAGCCGGGCCGTACCGGCGAGCCGGCCCGCGAGGAGGTGCCGGCATGACCGCGATTTCGGCCGAACGTCCGGCAGGCTCGGATCGCTCAGCGGCTTCGGGGCACGATGGCGGGCGGCTGGCGCTGGCCGGCGCCGCGGGCACGCTGGCGGCGGTGTGCTCGATCGGGCTGATGGCCACGTCGGCCTGGCTGATCTCGCGCTCGGCGCAGCACCCGCCGGTGCTCTACCTGATGGTGCCGGTGGCGGCGGTGCAGGCGTTCGGCATCGGCCGGGGCGTGTTCAGGTACGCCGAGCGGCTGGCCGGCCACGACGCCGCACTGCGCATCCTGGCCCGGCTCCGGATGTCCGCCTACGACAAGCTGGAACGGCTCGCCCCGGCCGGGACCTCGGCGTTCCGCTCCGGCGACCTCATCAGCAGGCTCGTCACCGACGTGGACTCGCTGACCGACCGGTGGCTACGCGTGCGGCTGCCGTACGCGGTCGCGGCGCTGGCCGGGGCGGCCGCGGTCGCCGTCGCCGCGGCGCTGCTGCCCGCGGCCGGCCTGGTCCTGGCCCTGAGCCTGATCGCGGCCGCGCTGGGCGCGCCGCTGCTGGCCGGCGGCATCGCCCGCCGGGCGGAGCGCCAGCTCGCGCCGCGCCGCGGCGAGTTCGCCGCGGCCACCGTCGACCTGCTCCGCGGCGCCGGCGAGCTGTCCGTGCTCGGCACCAGCCAGCAGGCGCTGCGGGCCGTGGCCGAGGCGAGCCAGCAGGTCGCCCGGGTCCAGGCCAGGTCCGCGTACGCGCGCGCGAGCGGCGCGGCGGTGAGCGCGCTCGCGGCCGGGGCGGCGCTGTGGGGCTGCCTGGTGCTCGGCGTGGCGGGTGTCCGGGCGGGCACCATGGCCGGGGTCATGCTCGCCGTCCTGGCGCTGATGCCGCTGGCCGTGCACGAGGTCTTCAGCGGCCTCGCCCCGGCCGCGCAGGAGATACCGAGGCTGCGCAGCGCCTCGG
>JBKQQQ010001022.1:0-3224 GCA_052144275.1 Streptosporangiaceae bacterium | reverse complement strand
GAGGTAGATCAGCGCGTAGCCGGAGCCGTCGGTCCGGTAGCTGTGGGAGTAGCCGTCCGCGGTCGCGGTGGCCTCCTGGTCGGGCCGGTTGGAGTGCACGTAGACGTTGTTCTCGTCGCGGGAGGCGACGAGGAGCAGCGGCCCGAGCCGTTCGACCTCGAAGCGGTGAACGGCCGCCTCGCCGCGCTAGGGAACGGCCAGCCGTAAAAATCCTGATCTCGTGACGCGGATGGCGCACCCGCGGAGGGTGCGCCGTTATTAGGCTGGTGAGCCGTGACGGACAAAGATCCTCTCATCCTGGACTTCAGGAACGGCAGGGTGCTCGAAGGCGCCGACCTGGACGAGTACTACCTGAGCGGCCTTGACGACGGGCCGGCCAACTGGGACGACATAGACCTCGAGGACGCATTCGACCTCCCGCCGGTGCTCCCCGCGGTCCGCCTGCCCGAAGAGGCGGAACTCGCCGCCCAGGCGAGGCGATCCGCGCTTCTCGCCGACCTCCGTGCTCTTGCCGACGAAGTCCGCAAAACGACGGTACAGACGGCCGCCGTGAACCCTGTCCTCCTCCGGCTGGCCGAAGAAGCCGAGCTCGTGGAGAGGGACGGCGAAGACCTGGCTCCCGGCGAAGACGCCGGATGGCTTGACGACCTGGCTGACGACAGTGACGCGCTGGACGCCTGGGAGTACGCGTTCGCCGAGGTTCTGGACACCACCCTGGAGGCGGCGGACGATTTGGATCCCGTCGTCGCAGACGATCTCGACCTGGAGGGGCACGGCCCCGCGCTGGTGACGAGGCTGTTCCTGAGCCGGAGGGACGGCGTTCGGATCACCGAGCTGGCCGGCGCCCTCAAGGATGCCGCGACGGCCGACCTGGCGGCGGAGGAGGCCGACAGGCAGTGGCAGGAGTGGGTCGACGCCCACGGTGACCCCCTGCGCCTTCTCCTGGGCCAGCTCGAAAGGCTCGGTGCCGTCAGCGTCACCGACGACGCAGTGCGGCTGGAGCCGCTCGGCGTACAAGCCGTCCGCTCGAAGCTGGAGAGGGATCACCTGTTCGTCCCGGTGCTCCCAGCACCGGACAAGATGACCCCGGACGATCTGGTGCTCGTATGGATGCATGGCAGCGACGACGACCTCGAGGCCGAGTTGGCCTCATGGACGGACTCGCGCGGCGAGGAGCAGGCCGCGCGGGAGTTGCTTGCCTTCGCGGCGGACGGAAACGCCGCGACGCGGACCGCGGCGATAACGATCGTGTCCCGGCTCGGCCAGGCCGCCGAGCCCGCCTGGCGCGAGGCGCTGGACCGTGTCGAGCTCCGCTGCTATGCAAAGCCGCAGCTTGCCAAGCTGGCCGGTCTCGATCCGGAAGGCACGGATCTGCCCGCCGAACTCCAACCCGAGCGAGCGGACATCGCATGGCTGATCGCCGATACGTTCGGCCCGTTCAGTCACTTTGATCTCGGTCAGGAGACGTTCCCCTTCGACTTCGCGGAACTCAGGCGGGTCGGCGGGCTCGAGAAGCCGGATGAGGCCTTCGAGGCCATGGCGCGACTGGACCACCCGGACGCCGAGGCCGTTCTCACGATGATCGGCAGGCACGCCAGCGACAAGACGACCGCCAAGGCCGCCCGGCGGGCCGCGTACAAGGCATCCACCCGCCGAGCCGCCCGCCGTTAGCGCCCCGGCCGCGCTCTGGCTGATGGCGGAGATGGCGCTCACCTTCGCGGACGGGGTAGGCGCGATCGCGGCGATCAGCCCGGCGGCACCGCCGAGGACCCCGGGACGCCGAAATGTTGGTAACATTGGTCTTGTTGTACATGACCAACAGACCGGGAGTGGTTCATGAGCGTGACGCAGATTGATATCGACGATGACGCGCTCGAGCGCGTCATGGCTCTGTCCCGGGCGAAAACCAAGAAGGAAGCGGTCAACCTGGCCTTGCAGTTCTACGCGGAGAAGCAGGAACGCGCGGCACGCATCGCCCGGCACTTCGAGCGGGCGCGGCACTGGGGAGCGCTCGAGGACGCCGAGCGCCTGCACCGTGTCGAGAAAGAAACCCGGTGATCTACCTGCTCGACACTTCGGGCCTTGTCCGCCTGCTGGGTGACCCTGGCTTGCAGGAAGCGTGGTATGACGCCGTGGACGCCGAAGCTATCGGCTCCTGCTACCCACAACGGACAGAGTTCCTGTACAGCGCAAGAAACCGGTCAGAGTACGACGAGATCACCGAGATGTTCGGGGATCTGTACCCCGACGCGTCAGTGCCGAAGAACGCCGGACGCTGGATTGCCTCAGTCCAGCATCACATGGCTATGGCCGGCGAGCACCGCAGCGCTTCAGCGGTGGACCTCATGATCGCAGCTACGGCGGCTCATCACGGCCTGACCGTCCTCCACGACGACGTCGACTACCGCACGGTCGCGCGGCACGCTCCGGATCTCAGCGAACACGATATTCGAGACGTCAGCTGACCTCGCGTCTACGACGGCAGGCCGCAGGCGCCCCGGCAGGCCCCGGCACGGGCTGGTTCCTGGAGCCGAGGCGGGACATAGGTCCGTTCGGTCGAAATTCACGGTCGCGGTGCATGCAGCTAGCAACAAGCTGATTGACTCTTGGCCCCGGTCGGTCTTGAATTAGCGGCTTAAGGAGTAGTTGCCATGGCCAGGGGGCGGCTGCGGCTAGACGGGTAGAGGGGAATTGTGATGCGCTACCAGGTGAGCGGTATTCGGCGGCTGATCGGTATCGGGCTGGCCGGGACGGCGATGGTGGCAGCGGCGAGCTTGATGCCGGCTCTTCCTGCCTCGGCTACGACAGTCACCGGGCCGGCCGCCTATGGCACTTATCTGGCTCTAGGGGACTCGGTGGCGTTCGGCTATGTGCCGCCTCAAGCGGTGCCGGCGCCGAACTATTCTGACCCCCGCTCCTTCGTCGGCTACCCGGAGGACGTGGCTCGAGCGCTGCATATCAGGGTGTCGAATGCCTCCTGCCCCGGCGAGACCACGGCCAGTTTCTTCGTGCCCGGAGCGCCGAGCAACGGCTGCGAGAACAGTCCGGGCTCATCCATCGGCTACCGCACCGAGTATCCGTTGCACGTGCAATACTCGGGCACCCAGATGCAGTACGCCCTCAAGTATCTGGCCGTGCATCGTCACACCCGGCTGGTGACGATCAACATCGGCGCCAACGATGTGTTCCTCTGCCAGGAAACGACGGCAGACGCCTGCGCGAGC
>JBKQQQ010001021.1:0-10651 GCA_052144275.1 Streptosporangiaceae bacterium | reverse complement strand
CATCGCGGTAGGCGACCGCGACCTGGCCGCACTCGATATCGGGCTCTGGCGTCGGCAGATCGGCTGGGTGCCGCAGCAGCCTTACCTGTTCAGCGGCACGGCGGCGGACAATATTGCGCTCGGCGAGGCTGATGCGAGCCGCGATGCCATCTGCCGGGCAGCCTGGATGGCGGGGGCGGCCGACTTCATCGAGGCACTGCCGGCCGGATACGACACGCCGCTCGGCGAGCGCGGCCTGCGGCTGTCTGCGGGCCAGCGACAGCGGATCGCGCTGGCTCGCGCGTTCTTGCGGCCCGCGCCCCTGCTGCTCATGGACGAGCCCACCGCTCACCTGGATCCGGCCAGTGCCCGGCAGATCGGGGCAGCCATCGACACTGCCCTGGCCGACCGCACCGTGATCCTGATCAGCCACGGCCAGGGCTGGGATGGCGGCGGCTGCCGGAGCATCCGGCTGGACCACGGGAGGCTGATGCCAGCCCGTGCCGCGTGTCCAGCAGGCCCGACCGAAGCGGCGGTACTTCGATGAGCAAAGAGCCTGCAACCGCGCCCGGGCCTGTGCGCATGACAGCCGGGCGCCGGCCGCTGCTGCGCCTGCTTCGGCTGGCCCGGCCGCTGCGCAATCGGCTGGTGCTCTCAGTCCTGGCCGGCGCCGCCGCCACCGGCTGCGGCGTGGCCCTGCTGGCGACATCGGGGTTCCTGCTGGCCCGGGCCTCTGAGCACCCGAGCATTCTGGCGATCTCCGGGGCAGTCGTGGCGGTCCGCGTCTTCAGCGTCGGCCGCGGCATCTCCCGCTATCTTGAGCGGCTGACATCCCACGATGTTGCGTTCCGGGTGCTTGCTGACATCCGCGTGGCCATCTACCGCCGGCTGGAACGGCTTGCCCCAGCCGGACTCGCTGCCTTCCGGTCCGGTGATCTGCTCGCCGCGCTGATCAGTGACGTGGACGCCACCCAGGACCTGTTCATCCGCGGCGTCGGGCCGCCGCTGGCCGCGATGCTCGTGGGCGCGGGCGCGGTGACCGTCTGCCTGCTGATCCTTAACTCGGCAGGCGGGATCCTGGCGCTCGGCCTGCTGGCCGCCGGAGCCGCGGTGCCGCTGCTCGCGGTGGCCGGCTCCCGGCGGGCCGCCAGGACAACCGCGCCGGTCCGCGGCGAACTCAGCGCGACCCTCACCGACCTGCTGTCAGGCGCGGCCGAGTTGCATGCGTTCGGCGCTCAAGACGCCGCACTTGCCGCTGTCGTCGAAGCGGACGGCAGGCTGAGGGTGCAGGCCAAGCGGTTTGCCACCGCAACGGGCCTGGGCAGCGGGCTGATCACCGGTCTCACCGGGCTGACCGTATGGGGAGTGCTCGTTCTCGGGGTGGCCGCCGTGGGGCAGGGCGCGCTCTCCAGAGTGCCGCTGGCGGTGCTGTGCCTTACGGCGCTGGCCGCCTTCGAGGCGGTCGCCGTCATGCCGGCGGCAGCACTGCAGCTCAGCGCGGCGCGCGCCTCCGCTAGCCGTATCGGCGGGATCCTGGATGCACCGGAACCGGTCGCCGAGCCGGCGAATCCCCGGTCGCTATCCGCCGGACCGGTGCACGTGCGACTGTCAGGAGTACGGGTCCAGTACGAGCCGGACGGCCCGCTCGCGCTGGATGGGCTCGACCTTGACCTCGCGGCGGGTCGGCGGGTTGCGCTCATCGGCCCGAGCGGTGCCGGCAAGTCCACCGCGGCTGCGGTGCTGCTGCGCTTCCGCGACCCGCTCGCCGGGACCGTCACCCTCAACGGCTCCGACCTCGCCAGCTACGCCACCGCTGACGTGCGGGCGCTGATCGGCGGCTGCCTGGCGGACCCTCACATCTTCGATGCCACCGTTCGCGACAACCTGCGCCTGGGCCGGGCGGCGGCCAGCGACATCGAGCTTGCCGACGCCGCGGCGCGGGCCCGGCTGCTGCCCTGGATTGATTCGCTGCCGCTGCGCTGGGATACCCGGGTCGGCCCGCACGGCGTGGCCATGTCCGGCGGTGAACGGCAGCGGCTCGCCCTGGCCAGGGCCTTGCTCGCAGACCCGGCCGTGCTGATCCTCGACGAGCCGACCGCCCACCTGGATCCTGAAGCGCGTGCTGCCTTGACCGCCGACGTGCTGGCTGTCACGGCGGGCCGCGCCACTTTGCTCATCACCCACGAGCTCGAGGGACTCGAGCAGGTCGACGAGATCATCGTCCTGGACCGCGGTCGGGTTGCCCAGCGCGGCACGCATGCCGAGCTGATCCGGACCGACGGACCCTATCGGCAACTGCGGGACGCGCCGTCGTTCTGGCCTGCTCAGCCGGGGCCGGGTACCTAAAGGCCTAGACGGAGGTCCGGATCAGCGGGCCGCCAGCTCGGCGGACAGGGCCTCGGGCAGGGTGGGGTGACGGAACTCGTAGCCGGCCTCTTGCAGGCGCTTAGGCAGCACCCGGGCGCTGGTCAGCAGCTCTACGGCGGCCTCGCCAAGGGCCAGGCGCAGCACCGGGGCGGGCACCCGCAGCCAGGGCAGGTCACGGCGGCCGACGGCGGCGGCGAGCGCGGCGGTGAACTCGGAGTTCGTGGCCGGAGCAGGGGAGGTGAGGTCGATCGGGCCGCTGATGTCCTTGCGGTCGAGCAGGAACCGGATGGCGCCGATCTCGTCGGCCAGCGAGATCCAGCTCATGACCTGACCGCCAGACCCGAACCTGGGGCACAGGCCCAGCCGGGCCGGCGGGAGCAGCCGGGCGAGCAGCCCGCCGCGCGGGGTGAGGACCAGGCCGCTGCGCGTGTGCACCACGCGGATGCCGGCATCCGCAGCCGGGGTGGCGGCCGCCTCCCAGTCCTGGACCAGCCGCGCGAGGAACGCCTGCCCGGCCGGCGCAGATTCGTCGACCGCGCGGCCGCCGGTGTCCCCGTACCAGCCGATCGCCGAGGCCGCCACCAGGGTCGCGGGCGGCGGGCTGAGCTTGACCAGCGCGCCTGCCAGCGCGCGGGTACCGAGCACCCGGCTGGCCCTGATCTCCGCCTTGTACCTGGCCGTCCAGCGACGGTCGGCGATCCCCGCGCCGGCCAGGTGCACGCAGGCGCCGAGCCCGTCGAGTTCGCGGGTCCCGCCCGGCGCGTAGGGGACCAGCCCGGCGTCGGCCGCGCGCGGGTCCCAGCGGGCCTCGCCGGCGGCCCGCGGGGGCCGCCGGACGAGCCTGATCACCTCGTGGCCGTCGGCGCGCAGGCTGGCCACGAGCGCGGTGCCGATGAGGCCGGACGAGCCGGTGACCGCGACCTTCATGGGCTCCGGTGCACTCCCGTCACCATGGCCGGCGGCTAGAGGCCAAGCTCTGCCTCGAAGGACCCTTCTTCCAGCCGGTTCTTCACCGTGGTGAGGAACCGGGCCGCGTCGGCCCCGTCGACCAGCCGGTGGTCGTAGGTGAGCGCGAGGTACACCATCGAGCGCACCGCGATCACCTCGCCCAGGGCGGGATCCTCGACGACGACGGGCCGCTTGACGACGGTGCCGGTACCCAGGATCGCGACCTGCGGCTGGTTGATGATGGGCGTGTCGAACAGGGCGCCGCGGCTGCCGGTGCTGGTCAGCGTGAACGTCCCGCCGGCTAGCTCGTCCGGCGTGACCTGACCCGACCTGGTCCGGTTAGCGAGGTCGCTGATCTTGCGCGCCAGGCCGCCGATGTTCAGGTCACCCGCGTTGTGAATGACCGGCACCATCAGCCCGCGCTCAGTGTCAACCGCGATCCCGACGTGCTCGGCGTCGTGATAGGTGACCTGGTCCCCGTCGATCACCGCGTTGAGCTTCGGGTGCACCTTCAGGGCCTCGACGGCGGCGAGCGCGAAGAACGGGAGGAAGCTCAGCTTGACCCCCTCGCGGGCCTCGAAGTCCTGCTTGGCGAGGTCGCGCAGCCGGGCGATGGCCGTGACGTCGGCCTCCGCCACCGTGGTGAGCTGGGCCGAGACGTGCAGCGACTCGACCATCCGCTGGGCGATGACCTGGCGCGGCCGGGACATCCGCTGGGTCGTGCCGCGCAGCGCGGACGGCACCACGGCCGGCCGCGGGGCCGAGGCGGGGGCCTGCTGCGGTACCGGCTGCGCCGCGCGCACCTCCTGCGGCGCCTGAGGTGCCTGGGGCTGCTGCGGCACTTGAGGTGCCTGGGGCTGCTGGGGGACCTGCGGCGGCTGGGGCTGCGCGGTTCGGGGCTGCGCGGTCTGGGGCTGCGCGGTCTGGGCTGGTACGGGCTGAGGCTGCGCGGCGCGCTGGGCGCGGGCAGCCTCGATAACGTCCTGCTTGCGGATGCGCCCGCCGACCCCGGTACCAGTGACGGTCTCCAGGTTCACGGCGTGCTCGGCCGCGAGCTTGCGGACCAGCGGGGTGACGTAAGGCGCGTCGGCGCCGGTCGGCAGCGGCGTGGGTGGCGGGTACTCCTCGGCGTCGGCCGGGACCGACGAAGCGGAGGAACCCGAGTAAGCGGACGAAGCCGCCGGAGCCGACTCGGCCGGGGAAGGCTGGCCTTGCGCGGGCACCTGGCTGGCCGGGGCCGCGGGCTGGCCGTAGGGAGCCGACGGCGGCTGGCTGTAGACGGGAGCCGATGAGGCGTAAGGGGCAGTCGGCTGGGGCTGGCCGTACGCGGGCGGCGGGGCGTACGCGGGCGGGGGAGCGTACGCGGGCGCCGACGGCGCGGACGAGCCTGAGAACCCCGGCGAGGCCAGCCCGGAGGACGGCGCGGGCGGGGCATAGTTGGGCTGCGAACCCCAGCCGTCCGCGCTCGCCGCCAGGACCCGCTCAGGCTCCGCGGGCTCGGGCTGCAGGGCCTCGGGCTGCGCGGCCTCGAGCTGGGACAGTTCGGCGGCTTCGGCCGACGCGGAATCGTCCGCCGGGGGCGCCGCATCGCCCGACTCGCTGTCCTCGATGACGGCGAGCTGCGCGCCCACCGCGACCGTCTCGTCCTCATCGACCGCGATGCCGCGCAGGATCCCGGATGCCGGCGAGGGGATTTCGGTGTCCACCTTGTCCGTCGACACCTCGAGAAGCGGCTCATCCACCTCCACGCGCTCGCCTTCCTTCTTCAGCCAGCGCGTGACGGTGCCCTCGGTGACGCTCTCACCGAGCTGCGGCATGGATACGGAGACCGACATGATTCTCGTGACTCCTAGGCGTGTACGTGCAGGGGCTTGCCGGCCAGCGCGAGATGCGCCTCGCCGATCGCCTCCGACTGGGTGGGATGGGGGTGGATGAGCTGGGCCACGTCTGCGGGCTCGGCGTCCCAGTTGTAGATCAGCTGAGCCTCCGCGATGAGCTCGCCGACGCGGCTGCCGACGAGGTGCACCCCGACCACGCGGCCGGGGCCGTCCTCTTCGGAGATCGCGATGACCTTTGCTGCGCCCTGGGTCTGCAGGATCACGCTCTTGCCGTTGGCGCCGAGCGGGTAGTTGAACTCCACGGTCTTCAGGCCACGCTCGGTGGCCTGCGCGGAGGTGAGGCCGACCGAAGCCACCTCCGGGTCGCTGTAGGTGATCCGCGGCACGCCGTCATAGTCGATCGGGGTCACGGGAAGCCCGCCGACCCGCTCCGCGACCATGATCCCCTCGGCGAACCCGACGTGCGCAAGCTGCGGCGTGTCGATGAGGTCGCCGACCGCGGAGATCGAGGGGATGCTCGTCCGGCAGAGCGAGTCCACCTTGACGAAACCCCGCTCCATGGCCACTCCGGCCTCGGCGTAGCCGAGTTCATCGGAGACCGGGCCGCGGCCGACCGCGACCAGCAGCAGGTCGGCCTCGAGCGTCTTACCCCCGGCGAGGGAGACCGAGACGCCGGTGTCGGAGTGCTTGACCGACTCGAACCTGGTGCCGAGCTCGAAGCGGATGCCCCGGCGCCGGAACGCCCGCTGCAGCAGCTTCGCGCTCGTCTCGTCCTCCAGCGGCAGCAGCTGGGGGAGCATCTCCACGATCGTCACCTCGGCGCCGAAGGAGCGCCACACGCTGGCGAACTCGACGCCGATCACGCCGCCGCCGAGGATGACCACCGAACCGGGCACCCGGTCCAGCTGCAGCGCGTGGTCCGAGGTGATCACCCGCTCACCGTCGATCTCGAGGCCGGGCAGGCTCTTCGGCTGTGATCCGGTGGCCAGCACCACGTGCTCTGCCTCGTACACGGTGTCGCCGACCCGGACCTGGGTCGGCGATTCCAGCCGCCCGGATCCCTCGATGGTGTCGATCTTCCTGCTCGCGATCGTGGACTGCAGGCCCTTCCAGAGCCGGTCCACGACGGAGTTCTTGTACGAAAGCACGCCGGGTACGTCGATGCCCTCGAAGGTGGACAGGACGCCGAAGGACGCGCTGTCCCTGGCGTGGTCCGCGATCTCCGCCGCATGCAGCAGCGCCTTGGTCGGGATGCAGCCGCGATGCAGGCAGGTCCCCCCGACCCGGTCTTTTTCGATCAGCGCCACGCGCTTGCCGAGTTCGGCCGCGCGCAGCGCGCAGGCGTATCCGCCGCTGCCGCCGCCGAGCACGACGATGTCGTAGCTGCCGATGCCCTCTGCCACCCCTCAAGCCTCCTTAGTCAGCCGTAGCTGCCTTACCCAGTCTTTATCATTTCACTTGCCGTCAGCCGGGCTACCCGCAAGCTTGCCTTCCGCCACGTCCGCCGCGATCTGGACCAGCGTCCTGACCGCCGCGCCGGTGCCGCCCTTAGCGACGTACCCGTACGGGCCGCCGTCGTTATAGGCGGGGCCGGCGATGTCCAGGTGAGCCCAGCGGACCCCGGCCGGCACGAACTCGCGCAGGAACAGCCCGGCGGTGAGCATGCCGCCGGTGCGGTCTCCGGACACGTTGGCGATGTCCGCGACGGTCGAATCGAGTCCCTTGCGGAGATCCTCGGGCAGCGGCATCGGCCACATGGCCTCGCCCGCCCGCCTGGCCGCGTCCGCAATCTCCGCCGCCAGCGAATCGTCGTTGGCCATCACCCCGGCCATGCGGTTGCCGAGCGCCACTGTCTGCGCACCTGTCAGTGTAGCCACGTCGACGAGCAGGCCGGGCCCGTCGGCCTCGGAGCGGGCGAGCACGTCGGCGAGCACCAGGCGGCCCTCGGCGTCGGTGTTCAGCACCTCCACGGTCTTGCCGCCGTAGATGGCGATCACGTCGGACGGCCGCTGCGCGCCGCCGCCGGGCATGTTCTCGGCGAGCGGGAGGTAACCGACCACGTTCACCGCCGGGCCGAACTCGGCGATGGCCTGGAGCGCGGCCAGCACCGCTGCGGCGCCACTCATGTCGGCCTTCATCGTCTCCATCGCCTTCGGCGGCTTGAGCGAGAGGCCGCCGGAGTCGAACGTGATGCCCTTGCCCGCGAACACCACGGTGCGCACGGCGTCCGGATGGGAGTACTCGAGCCGGACCAGCCGCGGCGGGTGCGTGGAGCCCATGCCCACCGCGAGGATGCCGCCGAAGCCCTCCTTAGCCAGTTCGTTCTCGTCGAGCACCTGCACGCCCAGGCGGTGGGCGGCGGCCGTCCGCTCGGCCACCGCGGCCAGGTCCGCGGGCACCATGTCGGCGGGAGCGGTGTTCACCAGGTCGCGGACGAGCGCCATCGCGTCGGCCAGGATCCTGGCCCGGCGGGTCGCGTCCTCGTGCGCGGTGTACACGATCTGCTCGAGGTCACCGGGCGCGCTCGTGGTGGTCCGGTACCTCCTGAACGCGTAACCGCCGAGCAGCCCGCCGAGCGCCACCGCCTCGGCCTCGTCCGGCTCGCCCGCCGGCAGCGCGATGGCGATGCGCTTGGCCCGACCCGCAACCCCGGAGGCAAGATCGCGGGTGGCGGCACCAGCGGCTCGACGCAGCCTCTCCAGGTAAGCCTGGCGCTCGGCGGGCCCCGCATCAGCGGTGCCGGGCTCCGGGCCGAGGCCCACGGCGACGACGACCGGGGTCGCCAGCCGGCCCGTCGTGGGGATCTTGGTGATCTCCTCGGCCTTGCCTGTCGCGCCGAGCGCGGTGAGCGCGGCCATCAGGTCGATTTCATCCGTGCTGAGCGTGAGAACGGGTCCGTCCGGCCCCTGGAACACGCCGGTGACGAGGGCATCCGCATCGGTTGCCGTCGGCGCTGACTGGCTGGTAAGCAGTGTGACCGTCATCCTGCTGATCGTAGGGCATTGGCCGGTGTTCCAGCCCGGCCGATCAGGCCGGCCTACCGGGCACCTGCCGGGAGCGGTTCCCGGCCAGCGTCCGGCTGGACGCCGTCGTCGCCTTTTCAGCCGTCATCGGCCTGCTGATCGCGGTCGCGTGGGTCCTGAGCGCCTGCGTCAACCCGGCCGCCCGGGACGGCGCAGACCGCCGGACTCGCTGGGGTCTCCGGGGTCTCTGGGATCTCCGGGGTCTCTGGGACGGGGCCTGGCCGACCGCGCTCGACCGGTATGTCCTAGCCGGCGTAGTCGTCGTGACCGCGATGATGTTCGCGACCTTTCTGCTCGTCGAGGCCACGAATGGCGCGTTCCGGGTGTCTACGATATAGAGCCTGTCCGGGGCGGGCCGGACTTTGGCTACGGAACCATCTCCTGGCCAAGCACGTTCCCGGGGCAGAGCCCAAGTACGTCCGCCATGACCTCGGGGCATACCGCGCCGGCCGGCTCTGCCGGCCCCCGGGCGAGGCACTGAACACGGCTGACACTACGGCGGGGAGCTGAATATGCGGGGCCTGGAGCTGATCGACCGGTGGGGTGCTGTCCGGTGACCGTAGCCGAGTACACGCGGGAAGGCCTGCCCGCACGGCCGGACGAAAGCGGGACCGGTATCCCGGTCTCCAGAACAGCCTTCGACGACCTGGCCGACCAGGCCGCGCGCCTGCCGTGGTGCTGGCCCGCGCTGCTGACCCTGGTCCTCGGCCTCTACCAGATGGGCCGCCCTGAGCTGTGGCGGGACGAACTGGCCAGCTGGTCGTTCGCCAGCCGGCCGGTATCGAGCCTGATCGCGAGCGCACGTCATACCGGCGCCACTCAGCTGGCCTACTACCTGCTGCTGCACTTCTGGATGGCGGCGTTCGGGGACTCCGCCGACGCGATGCGCACCCTGTCTGTGCTCGCCATGGCGGCCGCGGCGGCCTGCGTCGCGCTGGTGGGCCGCAGGCTGGCCGGGGCCAGGGCCGGCCTGATCTCCGGGCTCGTGTTCGCGCTGGTGCCGAGCGTGTCGCGGTTCGCCCAGGAGGTCCGGTTCTATGCGCCCGCGGTGCTGGTCGCGACGCTGGCCACGTTGCTGCTGCTGCGCGCCCTGGACCGGCCCTCGGCGCTGCGCTGGCTGGGCTACGCGACGTCCCTGGCGCTTCTCGGCTACATCGATCTCGTGGCCCTGTCGGTGGTCGCGGGTCATGCCGCGGGAGCGGCACTGCGCTGGTGGCGAGACCGGGATCAGCGGCAGCTGTGGTTCCTGCTCGCCGCGGCGGGCGGGCTGGCCGCCTGCCTGCCACTGGTGGTGGCCGGGTCGGCCCAGGCCAGGAACCAGATCAAGTGGATACCGAGGCCCGGGCTCGACCTCACCGACTTCGCCTTCTTCGGCCGGAACCTGTTCTACTCGACCTCCGTGGCGGCCGCGCTGATCATCCTGGCCGTCCTGGCCTGGGCGGTCGCCTGGCGGGAGGCCGCGTTCATGACCGCGATCGCCGTCGCCCCCGTGGCGGCGGTGTGGCTGGTGTCGCAGGGCCCGTACTCGTTCTTCTTTCCCCGGTACCTCCTGTTCACCGTCGGGGCCTGGGCGATCCTGGCCGGGATCGGGCTGAGCAGGCTGGACGCCCGGATCGGCGCGGCGGCCGTCCTGGTCATCGCCATCCTGGCCGCGGGCAACCAGCAGGTGATCAGGGAGCCGGGCGCGCACAGCTGGCCGTCCTACCCGGTTGGCTACGGCGGCTCCTACCTGGATTACGCGGGGGCGGCGGCCCTTGTCGCGCGCCAGGCCAAGGCCGGTGACGGCATCGTCTACCAGGCCCTCCAGGACCAGGCGAGCTGGCTGATGATCGGGTACGGCCTCCAGTACTACCTGGCCAGGGATATGCCGAACGGCGTGCCGGTCCCGCGTGAGCTCTTCATCGCCGAGACCGCGGCCCAGGCGGCCACCCTCTACCCCGTCCCGTGTAAGCACCCTGCCGCCTGCCTGGGCGCCGAACCGAGGATCTGGATCGTCGGCAGCGGTTACCAGAAGAGCCCGTATCAGGCCGTCACGCCGGCTCAGGCCGCGCTCCTGCGGTCGGGCTACCGGCTCAGCGAGGTCAAGCACGTACCGAGCCTGACCGTGTTCCTGCTGACCCGGGCGCCGGCGCCGGCCCGGCGATAAGCCGTCACGGGGCACGAACCACGCTCGTTCGGCTGAATGGGTTTGCCGCTCTTACTGATCCGCGGGGAACAGATGACAGCCGGCCGGGTCCAGGCGGAGCCTGACGGTCTCGCCCCGCGCCGACCGCACGTCGGCGAAGACCCCGGTCAGCCGGGTGCTCCCGTTGACGTCGATCGCGTGCTCGTAGCCGCGGCCGCGGAAGGCGACGTCGGTGACCCGGCCGGACAGGTGGTGACCGTCGGAGCCGTCCGCGCACAGCTTGACCCCGGTCGGGCGGATCATCACCAGGGCCTCCTGCGAAGTCAGGGCGCCGATCGGCGCGCGGGCGTGGAAGGCCTGGCCCGCCTGCG
>JBKQQQ010001020.1:0-5724 GCA_052144275.1 Streptosporangiaceae bacterium | reverse complement strand
CGGCAGCTACGCGGCGCTGTGGGCCGCCTTCGCCGGGGATGCTGAGCTAGTTGCCTGACCAGGTCCGGCCGTGAAGCGCCGGCTAGGCGCGTTCTGGCGCCAGACGTTCTCCTCTCTGAAGGTCCCGGGCCAGCCGTACGGCGCCGAGGAAGACGCTCTCGAACGCGGACCGCCACGCGTCATCCGTGGTGGTCGCGATGGTCCCCGGCGGCGATCCGCCCACGCTGATCAGCGCACCGTCCAGGCGGCCGAAACGGTCCCTGGCCGCCCCGATCAGCCGACCCGGCGTGGCCGGATCGGCGTTGTCCGCGACGACCCAGGCGACCGGGTGACCTGCGGCGGCGTTCCGCGTGAGGCGCGCGGCGGCCGACGAGGCCGTGGCCTCGTGCGGGGCGCTGAGCACGACGCGGGCCCCGTCGGCGACCAGTGCCTGCGCGGCGGCGAACCCAAGACCGCGGCTGCCGCCGGTCACGAGGTAAACCCTGTCGCGCAGTCCAAGATCCATCCGGCCATTCTGCCCCGATGGGGGTGCGTAGCCGCAGCCCGTCGATGAGTTCGGCCGGCGTGGTGCGATCCCATCGAGGTCGTGATGGAGGAAGCGCTCCGGCCCGGCCGCTACATCTCCGAACACGCGAACGTCAGTGTGGCACTGCGGGCTGGGACGACGGGCCTGTGCGGCATCCCGGCCGGGACGGTGAACGCCTGCCGCGGGCCGAACTCAACGGGTCCCGGCTATCGCATCGCGCCGATGACGCAACCGCCGGCCCCGGCGATAAGGATGCCGGCCAGCACCTTCCCTGCCTGGGGCGTCCCCGGCTTGGGCACGTGGAAGGCCCAGATGCCGATGCTGGCGTTGACCAGCAGGCTGAGCTGGGCGATGGTGAAGCCGGTTCCGGTGCCCACCCGGGCGACGAGGCCGAGCAGGGTGAGGTCGCCGATGCCGAACAGGACGCCGGCGCCGAGCTGCGTGGCCGCGGGCCGCAGGCCCAGCCGGACCGGCTGGCCGGCCGGGAGGGCCAGGGCCAGGCCGGCGCCGAGGATTCCGATGGCGAGCGGGAAGTTGCTTACCTGCGCGGGTACTGCGGCCCATTGTGCTGGAACGAAGTAACTTCCCCACAGAAGCCCTGCCGCGCCCGCCCATAGCAGGCCGCCGCGTGCTGTGGCGGCCGACCGGCCCGGCTCGGCCGCCATAGCTGCCCGCGGGGATGGCGGGGTGGCGGGGCCGCCCTGGGAACTGACGATCAGGAGCACTCCGGCCAGCACGGCCAGGAGGGCGACGCCCAGGACGGCGAAGCGGGTGCCGGAGAAATGGTCCAGCTCGCCGAAGAGCAGGGTTCCCCAGGCGAACGCGACGATGATGTTGAGCGGCGTCCAGGTTCCGGCGGCCCGGGCGAGCCCGATCGTCTCGGAGGCCCTGAAGGCGGAGTAGTTGCCCGCCGTCCATACCGCGCCGCCGGCCAGCGGGAGCCAGAAGCCCCGCCAGCCCAACTCCAGGTGGCCACCGCCGGCCAGGAGGGCGATCGCGGCGACGACGAGGTTGCCGACGGCCACGTAGAAGATCCGGGAGCGCTGCGGCACGCCGGGCAGGAGCTGGGCCAGCGGAATCCAGGTACCAAAGGCGGCCACCGTGACGAACGCGAGCAGCGCAGTCATGGCCGCGCCCGTATCCCGCCCGCGCCGTGAACCCCGCTCACTCTCGCGAGTTTATCATCGTCGAACGAGCATAAAATGGGCGGTGAGATGAAGGCAGGACTCCGGACGTCTGCGCAGGCCGCGATCATGCGCGCGGTGCACGGCCACCCCGGCGTGACCCGCGCCCAGGTGGCCGCCGAGATCGGGATACCGAGCGGCTTCGCGGCCGAGACCGTCGCCCGTCTTGTCGCCGCCCGGCTCGTCTGCGAGCGTCCGGCCCCGTCCACGGGTCGGCGCGGGAGGCCGACGACGTCACTGTGCGCGCACCCGGACGGGCCGCTCGTGGCCGCCGCCGCCATCACGCATGACACCTGGCAGATCGCCGCGGTCCAGCTCGGAGGCACGAAGGTGGCGGCGACGGTACGCCCGCATCACCGCAACCAGGGCCGCGTCCTCGACGCGGTCGCCGCGGAGCTGGACAGGGTGAACCGGCGCTTCGGCGCCCGCGTGCGGGCCGCGGCGGTCGCCGTGCCCGGCACGGTCGTGGGCAGCAAGCTCGTGCACGCCCCGGGGCTGGGCTGGCATGGCATCGACTTGTCGGCGCTGTGGCCTCGCGACGAGCCCGGCAGGGAGTTCGTTGCGGGCAACGACGCGACCCTCGCCGGCGTCGCCGAGTCACGCCACGGTGCGTGCGCTGGCGCGGGCACCATGGTGTATCTGCACCTCGACGCCGGCGTCGGCGGCGCGGTCATCGAGGCCGGCCGTGCGATTCGGGGCACGACCGGCGCCGCTGGCGAGTTCGGGCACATGCCGTTCGGCGATCCTGCCCGACGCTGCCGGTGCGGCGCCAGGGGCTGCTGGAACACCAGCCTCGACGGCCGGGCTCTGGCCCGCCTGCTGCACCAGCGGGTCCCCGCCGACGACGTCGGCTACCTCCGCCAGGTGCTCGCCTCGGCCCGCGCCGGGCAGCCCGGCGCGCTCTCCGCGATCCGGGCCGTCGCCAGCTCCATCGGCCGGGGCGTCGCCGGCCTCGTGAACGGTCTCGACCCGCACCTCGTGGTCGTCGGCGGCTTCGGGCCCGAGCTGCTGCAGATCGCCGCCGATGAGGTCACTGCCGCCTACCACGACGGGCTTATGGCCTTCCGCGCGATACCACCGCCGCCGATCGTCCCTGCCCGGCTGGGCTCGGACGCGCCCCTCCTCGGCGCCGCTGACGAGGCGTTCGCCCTGCTGCTCACCGACGAGGGCCTGCAGGCCTGGGCTGCCCGACAGCTGTGAGTCAGGGCGCCTGACCGCTGGTTGGACCCAACTGGCAGATCGGCGCGATTGAAACTATCGGCCCAAGCAGCGTTAGCGGGGCACCAGGACCGACGCCTCCGCGGTGCGGCACAGGTCCGCGAGCGTCGCGAGCACGGCGAGCCCGATGGTCAGCGCGTCCGCGGGTTCTATCGCCTTTTCGCTGATCAGGCAGTCGAGCGGGTTGCCCTCGGACTTGCCGCCGAGCTGCCGCATTGTCTCGGCGTCGGCGGGTTCTTCGTCGAGGCGGTAGAAGTCGGCCGCCGCCCGGAGGAGTGTCTCGGCCAGCACTTTGCCGCTGGGTTTCAGCGTGCAGTTCAGCTCCGCGAGGGCGGCGCCGAGGCGCGGCCCGAGATAATCCAGGACGTCCCGGAGCGGGTCGAGGCCCACGACCGCCCACGTCGCATCCACCAGGCAGCAGGCACCCAGCAGGAAGACGGGCGCGTGGTCCTCGGGAAAGCCTCCCTCGACGCCGCCGATGGGCTGGCTTCCGCGACCGCCCGATGCGGCGTACTGGACCTCGGCATCGACGGCCGGGCCGAGCAGCCGGATGACCTTCGTCACCAGGGGATCGGTAACGGGGACCCGGTCCAGGACCACGGCACGGATCAGGGCCGAGACGGCGATATCCCAGTGTCCGGAGTCAGCGGCGAAGGCCTCCGCCGAAGGTATCTCCGCCGTCGCGAGCCGCGGAGCCACGGCATACTTCTTCATCCGCGAGTCTTCGAAGAAGCGGTCGCCGGCCGAACCCTCCGCCCAGTTCGGCACCTCCGCGGCCTCCGGCTCGGCCCCGCGCCACCAGTAGCGGCTGACCGCCGCAAGGTGCTCTCTCCTCGCCTCGAACATGCCGCCGAGTTTCTGCGCGGCCCGGGCCAGCTGCTCCAGGGCTCGCTGGCTTTCGAGGTCCGCCCGCGATACCCCGGTACCTTGGCGCCGCTTCTTCTTTTGGTTGCTTGCCTTGCCCATGATCCTCCGTACAGCGCCTTCGGTCGTGTCAGAAGTTACCTGGTTCCGTGACCTCGGCGCCCGTGGCCTTCCCTCGGTTACCCGGCCACTACCGATCGAGCCGCGCGAAGGTCGCGTCGAACAGCGAGATAGCGCATACCCGGCCGTCGGCGGTGCGGTGAAATCTCACCTGGTCGCCAGCTTGCGGGGAGTCGAGGTCAACGGTGAAGACCTCCGGATCGCTGGTCGGCGACAGCGGAAACCGCCAGCGACGCGGCTCAGGACCGGCGACGGCGAGCCGCCCGTCCCGCCATTCCACCCGGACAACATGGGTGAGGCCGGGCCGGGCGTACAGCCCCAGCAGCGGCTGGCAGGCGCCGGGCGCGGCCTTGGCCGCGGGACCTGTCTCCGGTACTTGCGCGGGGCCGCCAGCGCAGGCGGTCCCTGCCAGGCTGACGGCCAGCTCGGTGGTGCTTTCGGATTGCTCTCCGTTGAGCAGGACGATCGCACCGACCTGGCACCGCGGGTCGAAGCAGATGCTGCTGGTGAACCCGGGCACCCAGCCGCTATGCGTGATCCACACCGTGTCTGCGGCCCGCTGTCCGCACCAGGAGATGCCCCGCGCCTGGGTCCATTCGTCGTCGGCCAGGTAACGGGGGCGGTGCATCTCCCGCAGGGTGGCAGCGGAGAGGACACCGCCGGTCCGCTCGCGGTCTCGGTAGGCGCCGAGCTGGAAAGCGACCCAGCGGGCCAGGTCGCCCAGGTCGGACCACAGACCTCCTTCGGCCCAGACTGGAGGCATCAGCGGGGCCGGGTCCGGCTCGTCGGACAGGCCCAGCTCGCGATACCCGGTCGCGCAGCGGTCCTGCAGCGAGCCGGACAAGGGCTCGAACGCGGTGGCCTGCATGCCCAGCGGAGCCAGCACGGACTCGCTCAGATACTGCGCGAACGGCGTGCCGGTGACCCTGGCGACGATCTCGCCGAGCAGCTGGTAGGCGAGATCGGAGTACTTGTGCCGGAAGTTCGGCGGCAGTCGCAGCGTGATGTCGCCCGGTCTGCGCAAGACCTGCCCGGGATCACCACGGTAGGCCGGGACAGACCAGTCCGTGCCGGGCGGCTCAGACGGCAGCCCGGATTCGTGCGAGAGCATCCGGCGGATCGTTACTGTCTCGATCGGGGCCAGGCCGCTGACCGCGCCGCGCAGTTCGGGCAGCCAGCGCACCGCCGGGTCATCGAGGTCGAGCATGCCAGCGTCGCGCAGCTGCATGATCGCCGTCCCGGTGAACGGCTTGGTGATCGACGCGATCCGGAACAGCGTGCCCACCTCCGCTGGCTGACCTGCGGTCACATCGGCTAGCCCGATCGTCGCCGACCAGGCCAGCTCGTTCCGGTGGACTGCGCCGGCGACCGCACCGGGGAGCCGGTTCCTAGCCACGACGCCGGCCAGCTTGGCATGCAGTTCCGGCCCGATAGCCGCGAAAGTGTCCGTCACTCGCCCGATCAGACCACCTCCGTACCGCTGGAGCCACTGATTTGCTGCCCGGACCGCCATCCCGGCGATGGACTGGGCTCGAACGGTACCCGCAAGCGCCGCCCCGCCCCGCCTAGGAATGGGCGCTGATGTAGCTGATCACGGTGTCCGGGTCGCTGCTCTCGGCGTAGAGGTCGGAGTCGGGGTCATCTTCCGCAACGCGCCAGAGGCCGTACTTCTTGTCCCAGTAAGCGGACCACCCCAGATGGTCCGCCAGGAAACGGGAGACCCGCACGGCGTCCGCGGGCGGAGGCAGAACGGCCATGCGCATCTCACCAGCCGAGCCGAGCCCAGGCGATGCGCCCACAGGCGTCCCCGTC
>JBKQQQ010001019.1:0-4366 GCA_052144275.1 Streptosporangiaceae bacterium | reverse complement strand
CGGCGTCACTGCGCCGCTCGACGTACCCCTCGCGCACGAGCGTGTTCACTACCGAAGTCAGCGTCCCCGGCGACGACAAGCCACGGGCCGCGACGTCGCTGGACTTGAGCCCGTCCCCGGCCAGCAGGACCCGCAGCACGCCGAGTCCGGCCGGGCTGATCCGCAGCCCGGCCTGCGCCAGCGTGCCCGCGTAGAACGCGCCCATAATCCTGGACGCAGCCAGCAGCAGGACGTGCAGCGGCGCGTCCGCGGGCGGCCCGTCCGACGGGTCTCCCCAGAACCACCCCGCATGGCCCTGTCCCGGCCCGCACTTCGCAACCTCAGCCCCGTCCGGCCCGTCCGGCCCGGCAACTTCCGCCTGACTCACGCCGCCAGTCTTCACCGTCAGCTATTTCCAAGTCAAATCATTTGACCTCAAAGTATCTCCGCCTTAGGCGAACGAAAGCGACCTGACCTCGCCGACCCACAGCCCTCCTGTGCCCCAGTACGCGCCGCAGCCCCGAGCCAGGCTCCAAGCGGGCACGGACAAACAGCTACGATGGAGCATCGCTGTCGTCTGAGCAGCAACGATGTTCCATCGTTGCTGCTATCGGGAAGCTAGGCGGGGCCATCCGTGAGGCGAAGGTGATGGGACTGGCGGAAGTGACGAAGGTGACGCCCGGGCAGGCGCGGGGCGGCGCGCCCGGGCAGCGGGCGGGGTGGTACGCGGGGGCGGAGCGGCCGAGGCGCCGGGCTAGCGGGGCGGGGCTAGCGGGGCGGGGCTAGCGGGGCGGGGCTAGCGGGGCGGGGCTAGCGGGGCGGGGTGACCGGGATCCGGGCCTCGATGGTGGTGCCGCGGCCCGGGCCGGAGCGCACGTCGAAGTGGCCGCCGACGAGCTCGGTGCGTTCGGCCATGCCGCTGAGGCCGAAACCGCCCGCTGCGGCGTCCGGAGAGAAGCCAGCGCCGTCGTCGGTGACCTGAAGTGACACCAGCCCCGGGTCGCAGCGCAGGATGACGCTGGCGGCCGCGGCCCCGGCGTGCTTGACCACGTTCTGCAGCGCCTCCTGGGCGATCCGGTAGAGGGCGATCTCGACGTGTTCGGGCAGCGCGCACTCATCGGCCTCGACCGTCACCTGCACGCCACCGATGCTGCGGGCCAGGCTGGCCAGGCCGTCGGCCAGGCCGAGATCGTCCAGGACCGGCGGGCGCAAGCCGGAGATGGCGGCCCGCGCCTCGTTCAGGGTCAGGTCGATCATCTGCCTGGCCAGCACGAGCTGCTCGGCGGTGAACTCCGGCGCCTCATGCAGCGCGTCGGCGGCCGCGTCCAGGTGATAGGACAAGCTGATCAGCCGCTGCGAGATGCCGTCGTGGATATCGCCGGCCAGCCGCCGCCTTTCTGCTTCCTGCGCGGCGATCACCCGCTCGGCGAACTGCTCGAGCGCGTGCTCGCGCGCGGCCAGCCGGCGATGCAGCCGGGCCTGGTGGACCGCCCCGGCGAACAAGGAACCGATGGCCGCCAGAAGCGCCACATCCCGTTCGGTGAAAATCCGGCGGGAACGGGTGTGGACGTTCAGGACCCCCGCCAGTCCGGAGGGCCGGCTGGTCATCGGCACCGACGCCATCGAGGTGAACTCACCGCCGCGAAGCTCGGGAAAGTACCGGTAGCGCGGGTCGGCCTCCTTGTGGTCGGTGATCGTCACCGGCTCGCCGTGGCTGGCCACCCAGCCGGTGACGCCCTCACCGAGCAGCAGGCGGATCCTGCCGACGGCGGCGTCGAACGGAGGGGTCGCGCCGGTCAGGGTGAGCGCGGTACCGCTGTCGTCAAGCACGTGCACGAAGCACACGTCGGTGGCGGTCGCCGCGACGATCAGGCCGGCGATCCTGGCCGCAAGCGGACCGAGCTCGAGCCCGGCCGAGATGGCCCCCACCACGCCTGCCAGCAGGGCGTTCTCGCCCTCAGGATCCTGAAAGGGCAGCGGGTTGGGGCCGTGGCTCAATGGAAGATGCCCTCGCGCAGCGCGACCGCCACCGCACCGGCCCGGTCGCTAACCTCGAGCTTGCGGTAGATCGAGCTCAGGTGGCTCTTGACGGTTTCCTCACCGACGACGAGCCGGCCGGCGATGGCCCGGTTGGACAGGCCCGCGACGGCCAGCGCGAGCACCTCGCTCTCCCGCTGGGTCAGGCCGAGGCCCGCCCCCGGCCAGAACTCGCCGCCGCGCATCCGGGCGGCGGACACGACCGCCCGCCCGGCCAGGCCCGCGTCGATGACGGTCTCGCCTTCGGCCACCCGTTCCAGGTGCCGGACCAGGTCCTCGCCGGTGATCTGCTTCAGCAAGTAGCCCTTGGCGCCCACGCGCATGGCCTGAAACAGGTACTGCTCGTCGTCGTAGGCGCTCAGCAGGACGACCTTCGCGGCCGGGTCACGCTCCAGGATCTTCCGGCACAGGTCCAGGCCGCTTGATCCCTTCAGCCGCACGTCGCACAGGATGATGTCCGGGTGCAGGGTCCCGGCGAGCTTCTGCGCCGCGTCCGCGTCCAGCGCCTGGCCGACCACGCGGACCCGGCCAAGGAACCGGCCCAGGATGGTGGTGAGCCCCTGCAGCACCATCTCATGGTCGTCCACGAGCACGATGCGCAGCGGTCCCATGGCGGTCAGGATACGTTCGGGAGGACCTCAGCATAAGTGCGGCGTCCCCGCCATGTCCCCCGGACGGGGGAGGCTGTCTCGGGGCTGGCCGGCCTACAGTCGAGACCTGTGCCGAACGAGGTGGGTGATCACGTGCCGCACAAGCTGTTCCGGATGCAGCAGGCTGAGTACTCCGAGCATGCCCCGACGCGACCGGTCATGCTCGCCATCGCCGGCGACAGCGCGGCCGGGAAGACGACGATCACACGCGGCCTAGTCGAGGCGCTCGGGGCCGATCGCTGCACGGCGGTCTGCGTCGATGACTACCACAAGTACGACCGGGCCGAACGCCGCAAGCTGCCGTTCACCCCGCTGCACCCCGACTGCAACTACATACAGGTCATGGAGCAGCATCTGCAGCTGCTGGCCAGGGGCCAGCCGATCCTCAAGCCCGTCTACGACCATCACACCGGGGAGTTCACCCGCCCGGTGCTGGTCGAGCCGCGTCAGTTCGTCATCATCGAGGGGCTCCTGCCGCTGCACACCAAGCTTGCCCGCGTCTGCTTCGACGCGACCGTCTACCTGGATCCTCCGGAGGAGATCCGGCGGGCCTGGAAGGTCAGCCGGGACACCGCGGAACGGGGCTACACAGCGGATCAGGTGCTGGCCGAGCTGGAACGCCGGGAGCCTGAGTCCGCGGCGTTCATCCGG
Organism: Streptosporangiaceae bacterium; assembly: GCA_052144275.1. Classification (GTDB taxonomy): domain Bacteria; phylum Actinomycetota; class Actinomycetes; order Streptosporangiales; family Streptosporangiaceae; genus Palsa-504. The sequence continues at coordinate 1,049 of JBKQQQ010001019.1, read as the reverse complement.
CCGCAGCGCGCGTTCGCGGACATCGTCATCAGGTTCGCGCCGATACCGGGCCGCGTCGTGCCGGAAGGCACGCCATTGTCCGCCGAGCTGATGCTCAGGCCGACGATCAGGCACCCCGACCTGGACGGCGTGGTGCCCGAGGATATCGCCGACGGCTCGCGGCCGGCGATCCACCTCAAGCTCGCGCGCGACGCGGACGGCCGCCCGGTGGACGCGCTGCACGTGCACGGGGACGCGGCCAGGGACGACAGCGAGGTAGTGGAGGAGGCCATCTGGTCCAGGCTCGGCGCCGGCTCCGGGCCGCCCGCGTGCCTGGGCCGGACCAGGGAAGGCCAGCGCACCGAGCCGCTGGCCATCACCCAGCTGCTGCTCCTTTACCACCTGCTCGACGCGGCCCGGTTAGCTGCTGCGGGCCGGTTAGCTGCTGAAGACGCGGCTGGCTAGGAAGTCGGCGGGTTCCAGGCGCATCAGGTCGTCCTTGGCCGGGGTGCCGTTGGTGGCGATCAGCCGGTTCGCGTGCCTGAGCCGGGCGCGCTCGAGGGCGTTGCGTACGCTGCGCGCGTTCGCGAACCGCGGCTGGGTCATCCGGCGGGCGAGGTAGTCGCGGAACACCGATTCCGCCTCGGGTGACAGGCGGTAGCGGCGCTCGCTCAGCATCAGCTCGCCGATGGTCACGAGCTCGTCCAGCGAGTAGTCCGGGAAGTCCAGGTGGTGCGCGATGCGCGAGCTCATCCCGGGGTTGGACGCGAAGAACGTCTCCATCCGGTCGGCGTAGCCGGCCATTATGACCACTAGGTCGTCCCGGTAGTTCTCCATGTACTGCAGCAGGATCTCGATGGCTTCCTGGCCGTAGTCGCGCTCGTTGTCGGCCCGGTACAGGTAATAGGCCTCGTCGATGAACAGCACGCCGCCCATGGCCCGGTTGAGCACGTCCTTGGTCTTCGGCGCGGTGTGCCCGACGTACTGCCCGACGAGGTCGTCCCGGGTCACCGAGACGACGCGGCTGCGCCGCAGGTAGCCCATCCGGTGCAAGAGCCTGGCCATCCGCA
>JBKQQQ010001018.1:0-9776 GCA_052144275.1 Streptosporangiaceae bacterium | reverse complement strand
GCGGTCAGGCCGGCCCCGGCGGCCAGCGCCCAGCAGTAGACGCCGATCTCGTTGCCGCCGACGGCGGCCAGCCCGGCGGCGCGCCCGTCGCGCACGGTCCGGTGCAGGAACAGCGCCGTGGCCGGACCCGGCAGCGCGGCGAGGGCCAGGCAGGCCAGCGTGAACTCGGGCAGCACCGCCAGCACGTGCCGGAGGACCTCATCCATCCGACGATTACACCTCCCGCCGATGACGACCCGCAACGCGGTTTAACGAGCGGGCCACGCTGCCACCGCGCAAAGCCGGCGCGTTCCCCATCACCGTCGACGCCAGCGGCGTGCCCGAAGGCCTCCGGTGCGCGCTCAACAGCACCGCCTTCGACGGTACCTGTACCAGCCCTTCGATCTATCTCCAGGATCCAGCCCTGCCCCTGTTCTCGATGTACTCGCGGTGCTGCACCCTGCATACCGGCAGAGCCCACGTCCGCCCCGCCATCCCCCTGGTCCTCGACCTCGTCGCCGCAGGCTTTAACCCTTCGCTCGTCACCTCCGCCGTGGTGCCCCGAAGCGCCGCCGTCGATGCCCTGGCCGACCCGCCGATGAAGCTCGTGATCGACTGCACCTGCTGAAGACAGCCCGCCGCTGCGGGGATTATCCGGGAAGTCCGGGCGTTACCGGTCCTGTATGGATGTAGACCGGCCCGGCGTGCGCGCACGCGGGGAACGGGTACGGGATCACCTTGGAAATGAACTGGCCCGGCGGGTAGACGCGCAGGCCGGCCGCTGTGGGCAACTGTCCTGGCCGGCCCGGCTGCGGAGGCGGCCCGGGCAGCAGGCAGCGGCTGCCGAAGTCTCCCGGATCGGCGATCTGCAGGTCCGCGGTGGCGGTGGCGCCGGGGGCGAGCCTGACCGCGGTTGCCTTGGCGGTGCCCCAGCCTGCCGGGCTGCCGAGCTGGCGGCCGTTGAGGCTGACCGCCGAGACCCCCGGGTAGCCGCGGAGCGTGCACGCGCGCCCGGATAGGTTGGTGAACTCAAGGTAGTAGTAGGCACCCCCGGCGTAATGGCTGCCCGGCGGTACGTTCAGCCACACCACGAGCCCGGATGTCGCGCAGGGCGGGGTGCTGGCCGTGGTGTCAGATGCGGTGGGGGACGATGTGGCGGCGAGCGCGACCGCTGGTGTCAGCGCTGCGGCGCAGGCTATGGCGGTCGCGGCGATCAGCCGCCCGCGGGAGTGAAAACGATGCATGGTGTCCTCCCTTTGCTAGACAGTGTGAGGACCTATGCACCTCTTATGACTGCCTGGCGGGCTTGGCGGTTGCGGGGAGGCCTCAACCGCCAGCTGCGGCGTCTGATAGCGGGCTGGAGCAATGCGGACTCTCCGCTAGCTGGTTCGTATATTCCGGCCCAGCGGCGCTGGTACGGTCGCCGGGGGAAGCACCCGGCTCGTTCGGCCGAAAGACTTTCCATCCTTGGTCAGCGGGTGAGCGGCGCTACGGCGAGATCGGCCTGGAGGTTATCCCGGGACGGGGTCCGCGCCGAAATGGCAGGACACGATGTGCGTGCTGTCCGGCCGGACCGGCCGGGGCAGGGGATCGTCATGCTGGCAGATGTCCGCCGCCTGCGGGCAGCGCGGATGGAACCGGCATCCAGACGGCAGGTCGACCGGGCTCGGCGGTTCGCCGCGCAGGTCCGGCCGGGCTGAAGGGTCTAGGCCGCGCTGGTGCAGCCGGGGCGCGGCGGCCAGGAGGGCCCGCGCGTACGGATGGCGCACCGACCCGAACAGCTCGTCCGTGCCGCCCTCCTCGACGATCCGGCCAAGGTACATGACGGCTACCTGGTCGCTGAGCTGCCGCACGACGGCGAGGTTGTGCGAGATGATGATCATCGCGAGGCCGAGCCGGTCCCGGAGCTCGGCGAACAGCCGCAGGATCGTGGCCTGCACCGAGACGTCGAGGGACGAGACCGGCTCGTCGGCGATCAGCACGAGGGGTTCGGTGGCGAGCGCGCGGGCGATGGCAATCCGCTGCCGCTGGCCGCCGGAGAACTGGGCCGGCAGCCCGTCCAGCGCCGCCGCGGGCAGGCCGACCAGGCTCATCAGTTCCCGGCAGCGTTCCTCCATCGCGGGCCGCGGCACCAGCTTGTGCACGGCCAGCAGCTCACGCAGCATCCGCCGCACGGTCAGCCGCGGGTTGAGCGAGGAGTACGGGTCCTGGAAGATCATCTGGATCGCCCGGCGCTGCGCCGCGGTCCGCCGGGGGCCGAGCTGCGCGCCGTCCAGCCGGACGGTCCCGGAATCCGGCGTGAGCAGGCCGGCCATGCACCGGGCGGCCGTGGTCTTGCCGCAGCCCGACTCCCCGACGAGCCCGAGGATCTGGCCGACGCCGACCTGGAAGGAAACCCCGTCCACGGCGCGCAGCGTGTGGCCGCCGGCCACCGGGAAGCTGACCACGAGGTCGTCCGCCGCCAGCCGGGCGTCAGCCATGCTCAGGCCCCATGGGTGCAGCGCCGGCCGGCCCCGGTGGCCCCGCCGGCCCCGGTGGCCCCGCCGGTCCCGCCGGCCCCGGTGGCCCCGCCGACCTGGCCGGGAGCGCGTCGTAGTGCAGGCAGGCGACGCTCCGCCCCGGCCCGATGTCGCCCGGCCCGATGTCACGGAGCGGCACCGGGCCCGCGGCGCAGTCGGGCTGGGCGAGGGGACAGCGCGGCTGGAACGGGCAGCCCGGCGGGAGCCGGAGCGGGTCGGGGACCTCGCCGGGGATGGCCTGCGGTACCCGGCCGACGTCGTCAACGTCGATTGCGGAGGCGAGCAGGGCCGCCGTATACGGATGCCGGGGCGCGTCAAGCACCGCGCCGGCCGGGCCCGTTTCCACGATGCGGCCCGCGTACATGACCGCGATCTCATCACAGATCTGCCCGACGACGCCGAGATCGTGCGTGACGAAGACGATGCCCAGCCCCTGCGCGGCCCGCAGGTCCTGCAGCAGGCCCAGGATCTGCGCCTGGATGGTCACGTCGAGTGCTGTGGTCGGCTCGTCGCAGAGCAGGACCGCCGGGTCGGTGGACAGCGCGATCGCGATCATGACCCGCTGCCGCAGCCCTCCGGACAGCTCGTGCGGGTAGCTGCCGTACCGCCGGGCCGGGTCCGGGATGCCGACCGTGCGGAGCAGGCCGAGGGCCCGCTCGCGGGCGGCCCGGGCGGACAGCCCGCCGATCCGTCGCGGCGCCTCGGCGACCTGGGCGCCGACGGTCATCACCGGATTCAGCGCGCTCAGCGCGTCCTGGAAGACCATGGCCAGACGGTGCCGCCGCCGGTCGCCGGAGCTGCGCTCCCCGCCGCCCGCGACCAGCTCGCCGGCCACCTGCACGGTCCCGGCCTGCACGCTGGCGGTCCGCGGCAGCAGGCCCATGATCGCGCGCAGCGTCATGCTCTTGCCGCTGCCGGACTCCCCGACGATGCCGAGTGAGCCGCCGTCCGGCAGGCTGAGCGACACGCCGTCGACGGCGCGGAACCTCCGGTGGTGCCGCCGCACCTCGACCGTGAGGTCACTGACCTCGAGCAGCGGGTTCATCGCGGCCGCTGCAGGTCGGCGAGTCCGTCCCCGAGCAGCGACAGGCCGACGCCGACCAGGATGACCGCGATGCCGGGGATGATGGACAGCCACGGGTGCACGGTGATGAAGGCCTGGCCGTCGCTGATCATCGCGCCCCAGTCCGGCGCGGGCGGCTGGATGCCGAGCCCGAGGTAGCCGAGGGTGACGACGGCGAGGATGACCAGCACGATGTCCGACATCACGTACACGATGGCCTGGCTGATGGTGTTGGGCAGGACGTGCCGGAGCAGCACCCGCGACCGGCTGAGCCCGCCGCCTTCCGCGGCGGCCACCCAGTCCTGGCTGACGGCGACCAGGGCGGCGCTGCGCGTCGTCCGCGCGTACACCACCCAGTCGGTCAGCGCGAACGCGATGAAAATACCGTGCGTGCCCTCGCCCACGAAGAACACCAGGGCAATGATGAGCACGTAGAACGGGAAGGCGAGGACGACGTCCACGACCCGCATGACGATGCCGTCCAGCCAGCCGCCGAGGTATCCGCACAGCGTGCCGAGCAGCGACCCGAAAACAAACGGGAACAGCACGGCGAGGACTCCGACCTGCAGGTCGGTGCGGCCGCCGTAGAGCAGCCGGGACCAGATGTCCCGGCCGAACTCGTCGGTCCCGAGCCAGTGCGCCGCGCTCGGGCCCTGCAGCGTGGCCAGCAGGTTCTGCTGCACCGGGCTGTACCGGCCGATCACCGGCGCGAGCACGGCCAGCAGCAGCAGGGCCGCGGTGAGGCTGGCGCCGGCCACGAAGGCCGGCGTCCGGGCCGCCCGGGCGCCGAACGACGGCCGGGTGCTGATCGGCACCTGGTCGTCGTCGGTGAGCGGCGCCCTGGACCCTTCGCCCGCCGCCGTCGCGCTCACCGGAGCCTGATCCTGGGATCGAGCTGGGCGGCCGCCAGGTCGGTCAGCAGGTTGATGACGACGACCGCGATCGCGTACACGATGGTGACTCCCTGGACGACGGGGAAGTCCCGCACGCCGATCGCGTTCAGCATCAGATTGCCCAGCCCGTTGAGGTCGAAGACCCGCTCGATCACCACCGTGCTGCCGATCAGGTAGGCGATGTTGATGCCCAGCAGGGTCACCGTCGGGATCAGCGCGTTGCGGGCCACGTGGGCCAGCAGCACCCGCGGGCCGCGCAGCCCCTTGGCCCGGGCCGCGGCCACGAAGTCGGACTCGATGACCTCGAGCATGCCGACCCGCAGGCTGCGGATCAGCACCGGCGCGATCGCGATGGCGGCGGTCAGGCCGGGCAGCACCAGCGAGCGCAGATGGCCGGTGAACGTCGTTCCCCAGCCGCCCACGCTGAACCAGTGCAGGTCGACCGCGAACACGATGATCAGGATGATGCCGAAGAAGAACGACGGCATGCCGAGCCCGACGAGGGAGAACACCCGCACGGCGTGGTCGGCGGGCCGGTCCTGGCGGGCGGCGGCCAGGCTGGCCAGCGGCACGGTGATCACGACGCAGAAGAAGGCCGAGACGGCGACCAGCGACGCGGTCACCGGCAGGGCCGCCCAGATCAGCGAGCTGACCGGCACCTTGTAATAGATCGAGGTGCCGGTGTTGCCGTGCGCCAGCCCGACAAGGAACGACCACAGCTGCTGGTAGATCGGCTCGTCCAGGCCGAGTTGATGGCGGAGCTGCGCGACCTGCTGCGGGCTGGCGTGAATGCCGAGCACGGCGCGCGCCGGGTCACCGGGGATCAGCCGCAGCAGCAGGAAGGTGACGACGGCCACGCCCAGGACGACCGGGACCGCGGCGGCGAGCCGCTGCGCCGCATAGCGGAGCGCGGCCCGGCGCTTCCGGCGGCGCGCGCGGGCGGGCGGGGCGGGCGGCGCCGCCACCGGCCCGGTTAGCCCAGCCAGACGTCCTCCAGCCGGTAGGCGCCGCCCGGGTTCACCGCGAAGCCGTGCAACTGCGGGGACCAGGCGTAGATATTCGGCGGGTAGTCCAGCGCGATGTACGGCGCGTCCTGCGCCACGATCGCCTGGATCTGCCCGTACAGCGCCGCGCGCTTGGCGTCGACGAACTCCGTCTCGGCCTGGTGCACCAGGGCGATCGCGCTCGGGTTGTCGTAGTAGGTCCAGAACGAGTGGGAGCCGCCGTCCTTGACGTCCACCTGGAAGGATGCCATCTCGTCCGGGTCGCTGATGTCGTTGGTCGCGCCGTTGATCATCGCCTGGTAGTTGAAGGCCTCGAAGGCCGTGTGGAAGGCGGCGTCGTCGAGCTGGTTGAGCGTGACCGTGATGCCAAGCGGCTTGAGCTGCTGCTGAATGATCGTGGCCGCGGCGACGTACTGCGAGTTGCCGCTCGACACCAGCAGCGCGAACGAGAACCCGTGCGGGTATTTCGACTTCGCCAGCTCGGCCTTGGCCGCGCTGAGGTTGTAGCTCAGCGTGGGGACGTCCTGGTAGTACTGCAGGCTAGGCGGGAAGAACGAGCCGCCCGGCTTGGCGGTGCCGTAGGTGGTGGCCTGCGCGATGGCCGGGATGTTGAGCGCGTAGTTGATCGCCCGCCGCACGTTCCTGTCCGCGAACTGGGGCACCTTCTCGTTGAAGAACAACAGGTCCACGGCCCAGGACGGGAACTGTTCCAGCACCACCGAGGAGTCCGCCTTGAGCGCGCTCACCTGGGTCGGCGGCACCGCGGAGATCACCTGCACCTGGCCGCTCTTGAGCTGGAGCACGCGCTGGTTGTCGTCGCTGATGTAGACGAAGTCGACCGCGTTCAGGTACGGCTTGCCGGCCTGCCAGTAGTTCGGGTTGCGCGCCAGCGAGACGTTGCCGCCCTTGACGAAGCTCTTCAGCGTGAACGGGCCGGTGCCGACCGGGCTGGCGAAGAACGCGGACGCGCTCTGCCCGCCGAAGTCCTTGGGCATGATGGCGTTGGCGAACACCGAGATGTCCGACAGGAACGGCGCCCACGGCTGGGACAAGGTGGCCACCACCGAGCTCGTGCCGTCCGCCTTGAGCGAGGAGATCGCGAAGTCCAGGAAGCTGAGCGGCCCGTTGGCGTCGCCGGCCGCCCGCTGGATGGAGAACACCACGTCGTCGGCGGTAACCGGCTTGCCGTCGGAGAACTTCACCCCCGGTCGCAGTGCGAACGTCCAGGTCTTGCCGTCCGTGCTGACCGTGTGGCCCTGGGCCAGCCAGGGCACAAGCTGGCCGGCCGGGTTGGTGATGTAGAGCGGCTCGAAGATCTTGTCCAGGGTGTAGACGTCGCCCTCGACGATGGAGTTGGCCGGGTCGAGCTGGGTCGGCCCGGTCTGGCGGCCGAAGCTCAGCGTGCCGCCGCGCTTGGGCGTGCCGGGGCTGGCGCTGGCCGACGACGTGGCCGTGCCCGAACTGCAGGCGGCCAGCACCGGGCCCGCGGCCAGCAGGCCCGCGCCGGCCGCGCTGCGCCAGAGCAGGTCCCGGCGGGTCAGGCCAGGGCTCGTGCGGGCCAGGCCGGGACTCGTGCGGGCCAGGCCGCGGCGGGCCAAGCCAGGCGGCCGGGCGGCCGGGCGGATCTCATCGGTCCCAGGCTGACCTGCCATGCTCGTCCCCTTCCGGGTCGGGAGTCCCGGCGCGGCACTCGGGCGGCGCTCAGGGCGCGGGCAACCGCCGCGGAATCGCGGGGATTCCTCGTAAACAGAAATTTTCGGTAAACCTATCGGGTATGGGGACATTATCGTGCTGGCCGCAGAATCCGCCAGCCGGGGTGTGGCACGACGGGCACGCCGCGCTGGAATACCCCGGTGACACAACCAGGCCGGGTGAAGATCGCCGGATCGGCCGGGTCCTCGTCCAGCAGGATCGCGTCGAACTGGTAGCCGGGCGCTATCCGGCCCAGCCGGCCGCCGACGCCGCACAACTCGGCGCCGCCCGCGGTCGCGGCGAGCAGCGCCGCCTCGATGCCCAGCCCGGCCCGGTGCAGCAGGGGTATCTCGGCGAGGTTGCGCCCGTGGTCGTCGCGGTGACCGAAGTCGCTGCCCAGCGCGATCGGCACGCCCGCGTCCCGCGCGATGGCCACGGCCTCGCCCAGCCGTGCCCCCACCGCGCGGGCCCGGTCGGCCCGGGCTCCGGTCAGCTGGCCCGTGCGGGCCATGGCGTCCAGCTGGTCGTAGATCACCAGGGTGGGGACCAGCGCACAGCCGCGGGCGGCCATCAGCGCCGCGTCGGCCTCGGTCAGGAACACGCCATGCTCGATCGACCGGGCTCCCGCCTCGACCGCCTGGCGCAGCGCCGGGCCGCCCAGGGCGTGCACCATGACCGGCTTGCCCCGGTGGCCGGCCTCGGCCACCGCGGCCCTGATCTCGTCCTCGCCGAGCTGGGCGCCGAACTCACCATCGGCCGCCGACAGTACCCCGCCGGTGGCCAGGATCTTGATCCAGTCGGCGCCGGCCCGCACCAGCCGGCGGACCGCGGTGCGGAACTCGGCCGGGCCGTCAGCCAGGTAAGGCGGCCGTCCGGGGTAGTCGGGCAGCGTGTAATCCACCGGGCAGTCAACCCCGGGGCCGGCCAGGAAGCCGTCGCCGTGGCCGCCCGTGGTCCCCAGCGCGACCACCGACACCTGGAGTTCGGGACCGGCCGCCAGGCCGGCCGCGACAGCGTCCCGGATGCCGGCATCGGCGATCCCGGCGTCGCGCACGAAGGTGACGCCCGCGGCCAGCGTGCGCCGCAGCGTGTGCGCGGTCTCAAGCACCCGCCGGGAGATCGGCGTGCGCATCAGCTCCAGCTGGTCGAAGCTGGCCAGCCCGGCGTGCAGGTGGCAGTCGACGATGCCGGGCAGCAGCCAGAGCCCGTGGCCGTCCAGTCGCCGCTGGTCCCGGGCCGGGCGAAGGCCGCGGCCCACGCCGGTGACGCGCCCGTCCACCACGCTGACGTCGACCGGGCCGGTGAAGCTGCCGCTGTGGTCCAGGGCCTGCACCCCGGCGAGGAAAATGCTGGCCCGGCGGGCATCTGCCGGGCGGTCATCGGGGCTGTCCGGCACTGATGGCTCCATTCTCGTTCCCGGCTTCATTTCCCGGCTTCGCTGGCGGGATCGTACGGCCGAGCCGGCACCGTATGTGACGCCTGGGCGTGTTGCCAAATTCCCCACGATCGGATAGGAATGGCCCGCCAAGGAGGTGCCTGACGTGCCGCACCGCCCATATCCGGGCCCATATCCGGGCCCTTATCCGGCCGCCTATCCGGTCGGGTCAGACCCGGCGTTCACGCTGGCCACCGGGCCGGCCGGCGCGACTGCGGCTACCCTGGCCGCGCTCGGCAGGCCGATCCTGCACCATCTGGACCCGGCCTTCGGCGCGCTGTACGCCGACACCGTGGAGCTGCTGCGGCTGGCGTTCGAGACCGGGCCAGCCCCGGTCATCCTCCAGGGCGAGGCCGTGGTCGGCCTCGAGGCGGCCGCGGCCTCGCTGATCGGCTCCGGGGACGTGGTGCTCAACCTGGTGTCGGGGATGTACGGCCGCGGCTACGGCGACTGGGCGCGCCGGTACGCCCGGGAGGTCGTCGAGATCGAGGTCCCCAACGACAGCGCCGTCCCGGCGGCGAGCGTCGCCGAGGCCTTCCGCCGCCGGCCCGATATCACCGTCGTCAGCGTGGTGCACTGCGAGACGCCCTCGGGCACCGTCAACGACCTCGGCGCGATCGCGGCCGTCGTGGCGGAGCACGGCGCGCTGCTGATCGTCGATGCGGTCTCTACCTTCGGCGGCATGCACTGTGATTTCGAGTCGTGGCAGGCCGACCTGGCCGTGGTCGCCCCGCAGAAGTGCCTGGGCGGCCCGGCCGGCCTGTCGCTGCTGCACGTCAGCGAGGCCGCGTGGGACCACATGACCGCCAACCCGGCGGCACCGCGCGGATCGGCCCTGTCGATCCTCGACTGGCGCGATGCCCACCTCGCGGACCGGCCGTTCCCGTTCACGCCATCGGTCACCGACATCTACGGGCTGCGCGCGTGCCTGGAGCAGTACCTCGCCGAAGGCGCCGAGGCGGTACGCCGCCGGCATCGCACCGCGGCCCAGGCCGCGCGGGCGGGCGCCGAGGCCCTCGGCCTGACGCTGTGGGCCCGGGACCCGGCGATCCGTTCCGACACCGTGACCGCGGTCCGGGTGCCGGCCGGGATAGACGAGCGCGAGGTGCGGGCCCATGCCCGGGCGGAATCCGGCGTGATGCTTTCCGGCGGCCAGGGTGACCTGGCCGGGATCGTCCTGCAGATCGGGCA
>JBKQQQ010001017.1:0-2658 GCA_052144275.1 Streptosporangiaceae bacterium | reverse complement strand
GGCGCCGTGGAATGGCTCATCGCCCTGGCCGCGACCATGCTCCTGTTCACCGGGACGTCCAGCCGCTACTACCGCCCGGAACCCAGGCCCGTGACCCCGTGGCGCGGGACCTTCGGGACCATGTAGCTCGGCAGTTAGGGCGGGAGGACCTAGCTCAAGAGGCCCTGGCACGGCTGAACTCGGTTCAGAGCCAGGTCGTCGGCCTAAAATCTCAGGTCGATCAGCTGCTAACCGCGATCTCCGGCACCAGCCAGGCCGTCCCGGCCGAGGAACGCGACTACGTGCAGCCCATCCGCGACGCCGGCGACGCCGGAACCAAGATCGCCATCTACGCCTCGGCGATGCGGGCCATCGCCGGCCGCCTGGCTCCAGTCTTGTCCATCATCCAGCAGGCCGCGCTGGCCGAGCCCGAACTAGCGGTTCTATGGACCGAGATCGCCCAGCGCCGCGCCGCGAACATGCGCCGGTTCGTCGCCGACCTCGCCGCAGTCGCCCAACTGCGCGTCGATCCCGGCGACGCCGCCGACATCGTATGGGCCACTAATGCCCCCGAGCTCTACCAGCTGCTCGTGAGCCAGCAGGGCTGGAGTCCGGAGCGCTACGAGCACTTTCTCGCCGACGCCTGGCGCCGCCTGCTCCTCGCCGGCCAGCCCGACTAGTCATGGCCCTATATCCGGACCCTGGCGGCCTGGCGCCGCTGCGGGTCGAGCGACATGACGGCTAGGGGCGGACCGGCCTGGCGCTGCCCAGCACCGGAGAAACGGGCGATGGCGGTGCCGATGAGGGTTGCCTCCACGATGTGGTCGCGGCGGCCCACCTGCACCGGGCAGTCCCGCTCGCGCACCCGCATGTCCATCGCGGCGATCACCACGCCGTCGGCGCCGAGCCGCTGGACGTCACTTTCCAGCTCGCGCCTGGCGTCGTGCCGCGACTCGTTGACGAGCTCGGTCCAGCCGGCGACCTCGGCGTTGCCCGACCCCCAGCGAGTCTGGCGGGCGATCTTCCGGTCGTCGTGCCGCGACCCGATTGAGATACCGAGCACGAGCCCGGCAGGTACCCAGCCCTTCATGAACAACTTGGCGAAATCCTGCCCGGACAAGTCACAGGTGAAGGGCACCCGCGGCCCGGGCACGACGCCCGCCACGCGGACCGCGGTGCCGATGGCCTTGAACTGCAGTCCGCCGAGGGGGAACGACCCCCTGGACAGCCGGACGCCCACCACTCCGTGCCCGCCAAGCTCGGTGCACTCGGCGGTCATCCGGTCAATGGCCAGGTGCCGGGCCTGGTACATGGCCTGCACGAGCGGGCTGAAAGACCCCGAGCCGCCCTGCCCGGACACCTGGGTCGCCGGCCGGGGCGGCATCCCGTCACCGTGCGATCTCCACGTCCCTGGGCAGCTATACCCGCTGGCGGAACCGGCGCTGTAGACGGACGCGCCGAATACCTGGCCGACAGGTTCGAAGCCCGCGCTGCGGACGGCGGCGAACTCGTCTGCGGTCAGCGCGGACCCCCACATGCCGCTGGACCGGATCTCCGGCATCCAGGCCTCGGCTATGGCGGGCAGTTCCTCGCTCACTGTTCCTATTGAACTAGCAGGGCATAGTCCTGGCCAGCCGGCGGCCCCGAACGGTCTTGGGCTGCCTGGGTGCCTGCCGTGGTCCGGTGAGGCCGGCCGGTCTTGCTGCCTGGGGGCTGCCGGGGGCCTGGTGGGGCGGCGGGTTTCCTGGGTGCGTTCCCTCGCGCCGGGGTGGTCCGGGGTCGCGCCTGGGCTGGCCGTGCCGCCTCCTCCGGGGCGGTGTGGTTCCCTGTCGCGCGGCGCCTGGCCCGGTGCCCGAGCCCGCGTCGCCCGATCACCAGCGCTGCCGCGTGGTGGCCGGTCGCCTGTGGGTGGTGCTCCCGCAAGGGCCGCAGCCAGTGCCCGGTTCCCCACAGGTGTAGGCGGGGTCGACGACGATCACCGCCAGGCCCGCGTTGCAGGCCATCTGGACCAGCCGGTCGCGGAGCCTGGCGGTGGGGATGCCGCAGACGGCGCGCCGGAAGTCCCGGCCGCGCCGGCCGCGCGAGGGCCGGCAGCCCGCCCGTTCCCGGCCTTCGGCGCGGGCTTCGGCGAAGTCGAGGTCCTCGATGACGATAGCGCGGGCGCCGCGGGCCTTCGCGGTGGTGATCAGGGCGCTGATGGCGGCTCGCAGGTGCCCGTCGCGGGTGGCGGACGGCAGCCCGGCCAGGTCGAGAGGGATGGTGGCCGGGGTGCCGAGGACGTTGCCGTCCGGCGCGATGACTGCGGCGGCGAGGTGCCCGTGGTTGACGTCCACGGCCACGACTGGGTGCTGCCGCAGTTCATCCAGCGATGCCGCCGGGGCGGGCGCAGCCGTCCAGCTCGCATCGATGTACCAGCGGCCGCGGGCCGGGTCGTGGCTGATGTCGTAGCGCACCGCGCCCGACATGGCCTGGGCGGCGACCTCATCGCCCCGGTAGCAGAACGTCACAAGGCACGACAGCCGGTACCGGCCGTGCGGCCGGTTCGCCAGGCCGGCCAGCGGGGCGGGCAGCTTGATCTCCAGCCAGCCCTCGCCGGGATGCCAGCGGATCGTCTCATTGCCCCACGCCTTTGCCGCCTCGCCGTCGGCGGTCAGGAACAGCCGGGCCGATTCCCACTCC
>JBKQQQ010001016.1:0-2721 GCA_052144275.1 Streptosporangiaceae bacterium | reverse complement strand
TGATCGCGCGCCGCGATCCGGGCGGCATGGTCACCGTGCCGGGCCGGCCTTACGTCGTGATCCCGGCCGCGCTGCGCCGCCGCTGCGGGCTGCGGGCGGGTGACCACGTGCTGCTGGCAGCCTCGCCCGGCCAGGACACGCTGGCCGCCTACTCCTTCGCGGTGGTGGACCAGGCGCTGCAGGTGCACGCCCCGGCTGCCGGCGAGGGGAGGCGGCCATGACCGCCGTGCACCCGGATGCCTCCCGGCAGGCTGTGGTGGAGGCGGCGCTGGTCCTGCTGGAGCGGATGGGCTTGACTGCGGCGGACCTGGCCGCCGTCCCGCAGAACCGCCCAGAGGTGCCGACCTTCGCCGAGTACGTCCCGGTGGTCTCGGCGGCGGTCAGCGCCGGGACCCGGCGGGCGTACGGCTCGTACTGGAACCGGGTCATCGACCAGTGGGGCGGCCGCCGCCTGGACGAGCCCTCCCCGTCGGAGATCCGCCAGCTGATGATCTACGTCAAGACCCACGTGGTGGCCCGCCGCAACGCCCGCGGCGGGCGCAGCGCAGAGGAGCACCTGGTGGCGTCGCTGCGCTGCCTGTACCGGCGGGCGGTGGACGACGGGCTGATCGCCGAGGCGGACAACCCGGCTCGGAAGGTGGCTAAGCCGCGTCGCCTGCCGACCACCCGGCGGGCGTTGCCGGATACCCGGCTGGCGGAGATCAATGAGGTCGCCGCGAGGACGGGCGATGATCCGGAGCTGGACACCCTGTTGTTGCGGCTGCATACCGAGACGGCAGGCCGGCGCGGCGGCGCGCTGGCGCTGCGGCCGCGGGATCTGGATCCGGAGCAGTGCCTGGTCCTGCTGCGGGAGAAGGGCGAGACGGTCCGCTGGCAGCCGGTCTCGCCCACGCTGATGGGCCGCCTGGTCGAGCACGGCCGCGAGCGGCACGCCCCGGCGGACGGGCAGCTGCTCCGGTACACCGACGGGCGGCCGATTACCAGCCGGCGGTATGACCACCTGTGGGTGCGGACCGGCCGGCACCTGCCCTGGGTGGCGACTCAAGGCATAAGTACCCATTGGATTCGCCACACGATCTTGACGTGGGTCGAACGGAATTTCGGGTACGCCGTCGCCCGCGCCTACGCCGGCCACACCGACAGTGGCAGCGATACCGGGGCCACGTCAACCTATGTCCGTGCGAGCCTCTCTGAGGTGGCTGCCGCGCTGGCCGCGCTGACCGGCGAGCCTCACCCGCTCGCCACAGCGGAAGGGTGGTGACCGGCATGACCGCAGTCGCCATCGACGCCTCCCGCGCCGCGAACCCGGCCCTGGGTGGTCCGGTCCCGGCGCGGACCGGCGGTCCGGCCGCCGCGGACCGGTCCCCGGCGGTTGCCCGGCCGGGCCGGGCTATCCGGTCCTGGCCGCTGCTGGTCCTGGCCGCCCCGGCCGCGGCTGAGGTGTTCTCCGGGTGGATCGGCATCGCGCAGAAGACCGGCTTCGGCCTGGTTTCCCCGCTGCCGGGCATCTGGCCCTCGCTGCACCTGGACACCGCCATCACCCTCCCGGTCGGCGTAACCTACGCCGCCTACGCCCTGCGCGCCTGGCTGGCCCAGGACCACGTGATCAGCGGCCGGACCCGCTGGTTCGCCATTAGGTCGCCTACCACCCGATGGCCCAGGCCGGGACGGCGCGGGCGCTGTGGCCGGTCACCACCGTCGTATCCTGCCTGCCGGTCCTGGTCCTGCGCGCCGGTATGTTAAGGGCCGTGTCCGAAGACAACTGGCCGCTCGATCAGGACGTCGAGCTGAAGACGTTCGATGAGCTCCGCGACCTCCTATTGCGACGGGGCGCTACGCACCTCGTCTATCGGGGACAGAGGGACTACGACTGGCCGCTCGTGTGCACCCTGTCTCGCGCGCTGCGGGACCAGGCACTCGCTGGAGGTCCCATCGAGCACGACTTGATGGAGTCGATGGTCGTCGACACGGACTTCACCCGGTACGTCAACGACGTTGAAACGAAACTCCTACGGGTCTTCATGGAGCAGGCGAAGGGCCTGGCCCTGCCGGATCTGCCTCCCTCGACTGATCGCCTGGCTTGGTGGGAGCTCATGCAACATCACGGTGCTCCGACTCGTCTCTTGGACTGGACACGATCACCCTTTATTGCCCTTTGGTTTGCTTTCCGGCATCACGCTGACGATGACGGCGACGCAGCCCTGTGGGTCTTCGACACGCGCAACAGTTGGCTCAATAACCGAGAGGCCCTTGCACAAGCCGACTCGTCCGGCTGGGAGAACTTCCTCGATGACCGGCAGTGGCAGGACCGGCTCGCTGAAGACGCCATCGTCAAGAATGGCATGGTGCCCCTGGTCATAAGTCCTAGGGTCCTCGTACCACGGGTCGTGGCTCAGCAGAGCGTCATGACCCTCGTCCCCAACATCGAGGCACCGAAGTACTTCAACCACTTCGTGCTCAAGACGGTATCCACCAAGATCCGCCTTCCATCATCGTGGAAGTCGGCCGCACTCGTGCTCTGCGAGAACCTGGGCATTACGCCCTCGGCGATGTTCCGGGATCTGGACAGTACCGGCGACTCACTCAGGGCCGCCTTGACGAAGAACTTGCCGTTCACCGCACCCGATTCCGCCTTCCGCGACTACTTCAACTCCCGGAAAACTCAGCAGCCGGCTATCCCCGATTCGCCGGACGTTTCTCCGGGCCGAGAGTAGAGGTAAA
>JBKQQQ010001015.1:0-5781 GCA_052144275.1 Streptosporangiaceae bacterium | reverse complement strand
GATGCCTCGCTCCGCCACCTTGGCGCCGCATACTACGAATCCCTGCACGGCCGGGCCACTCGCTCCGATGTGCACCGGGCCCTGGACACGGTGGAAGAGCAACTGCACGAGCAGGCGCCGCATCCCGCCCGGACCAGCTCGCCCCGTGAGGAAACCCCGCACCGCCGGTGGGCCCGCAGGGTCAGTGACGTGATGACGACCTCCGTGGTGACCGTGGACCGGATCACCCCGTACCAGGAAATCGACCGCCTGCTGACCGAGCGCAAGATCAGCGGCGTACCGGTGCTGATGATGGGCCGGCAGGTGGCTGGCGTGGTCTCCGAGGCCGATCTGCTCGCCGCGGAGGACGAGACGGCCCGGCGGGCCCGGATGGCTAACGCGATCGGCCGCCGCTGGCGGCTCCGCAAGCGGCCGCACACGAGCCTGACCGCCGGTGCGCTGATGACCGCGCCGGCCATCACCATCGGCCCCGGCGCGACCATCCCGGCCGCGGCGCGGCTGATGAACACGCGCCACCTCAGGAGGCTGCCGGTGATCGACGAGGACGGCAAGCTGGTCGGCATCGTGAGCCGCCGTGACCTGCTGAGCGTGTTCCTGCGCCCGGACGCCGACATCGTCCACGATGCCCGGCAGGTCCTCGGCGAGCTCCCGCTCGCCGACCCCAAGGACGTCATCGTGACAGTGCGCCACGGTGTGGTGTCCCTCACCGGCACGATGCGGCCCGAACCAGGCCAGGAGCAGGACCTGATTCCGCTCGTGCTCCGGCTGATCTGGGATATCGACGGAGTGGTGGACGTCGTGAACAAGCTCGGCGGAGCCAAGGCGCCCACGCCCGCGAAGACGGCCTGACCGGGAACCTCCAGAACGGACGGCTAGTCACGTGGTCCCCTCGCTGGGAGCATCACCCGGGCAGGCGGCAACAGCTCGATACGGCGGCCGTCCGGTGGCGCTGGGCGTGCTCGTCGCCATCTTGTTCCTGACGTTCCTGGACAACACGATCGTGAGTGTCGCACTCGGCAGCGTGCAGAGCGACCTGCACGCCGGCGTGACGGCGCTGCAGTGGGTGGTCAGCGCCTATGCGCTGACCTTCGCCGGCGCGATGCTGGGTTTCGGCATGGTCGGGGACGAGTTCGGCCGCAAGCGGGTCATGCTCGTGGGGATCGGCATCTTCTGTGCCGGATCGGTCCTGTCCGCGCTGGCCCCCAGCGTCGGCGTGCTGATTGCCGGGCGGGCGGTGATGGGCCTGGGTGCCGCGGCGAGCGAGCCAGGCACCTTGTCCATGCTGCGGCACATATACACCGACGAGCGCACCCGTACCCGTGCCGTGGGCGTCTGGGCCGGCGTGTCTGGCCTCGCCCTCGCGGTCGGCCCTGTCGTCGGCGGCGCGCTGGTCGGGGTGTGGGATTGGCGTGCGATTTTCTGGTTCAACGTGGCGTTCGGGCTCGCCGCCTTCGCGGCCGCGGTCGTCGTGCTGCCGGAGAGTTCCGATCCGGACGCGCACCGGGTGGACATCCCCGGCACGGTCCTGGCCGCGGCGGCCCTGACCGCCATGGTCTTCGCCGTCATCGGCGGCGAGGATTCCGGGTTCGGGTCACCAGGGGTGCTCACGCTGCTGGGCGTCAGCGCGGTCGCGGCCTCGGCGTTCTTCTGGTGGGAGAGCCGTGCGGCGCACCCGCTGCTTGACCTGCGATACCTGCGGGTGCCGCGCTTCCTCACCGCGAACGTGGTCGCTTTCTGCGCCTACTTCGCGACGTTCGCGGTTTTCTTCTTCACCGCGCTGTACCTGGAGGAGGTGGTCGGCGACTCCGGCTACCAGATCGCCCTGGTGTTCCTGCCGATGACGACCTTGATGATCGCGGCATCCTTGCTGGCTGGCCGCTGGACCAGCGCGGCGGGCCCACGTTGGTCGATCTTCGCCGGCTGCCTGTTGTTCAGTGCCGGGCTGCTGCTCACCTCCCTGACCCTGAGCCCGAGCCCGCCGTATGCGCCGCTGGCCCTGGCCCTGGCGCTGACCGGCCTCGGCGTCGGCACCACCGTCGTCCCGATCACCTCGTCGGCGCTGTCGGCGGTGCCCCCTGAGCGATCTGGCATGGCGGCTTCGGCCACGAACACCAGCCGCGAGATCGGGGCCGTGACCGGCGTCGCGATCCTGGGTGCGCTGGTCAACGCGCAGCTGCACTCGGACCTGATCAGCAGGCTGAGGCATCTCGGCATCCCGGCTAATTTCCAGTCGATCGTGATCAACGCGATCGAGACCGGGACCGTACCGTCCAGCGGTCAGACCTCGCCGGCCGGCCCGGCCGGCGAGGGCGAGCTCGTGCAAGAGGTGATCCACGCTGCGTACAGCGCGTTCTACGCCGGACTGCACGCGGCGCTGTACCTCTCGGCGTTCCTGGTCCTCGCCGCAGGCCTGTTCACCTTGGCGGCATTCGGCAAGCCACACCGGCAAGCCGGCCCGCGTTAGAGAGCGGAGCGAGGACCGGGTGGAGGCTCCCGACAACCTCAGGGCGTCATCTGACTGGCTCCGCCTGAGAACTCGGTACGTCCTCGAACAGCGCGACCCCGTCGCCGGATACCCCCGGGAGCTTCTGCACGGTGGCGTTCAGGGCGGCCAGCTTCTGCCGGGACACGCGGTAGTGGTGACCGCAGAGCAGCAGGTCGGTCGGGTGCGGCCGGGCCTGGGCCGGCGGCATCACCACCCGCACCACCGGCGTGGCCGGGCAGCAGCAGGCCGGGCCGGTGACGGCCGCCGGGGCCTGCAGGTCGTCCTTGCGGGGCTGAGGCGGAAGCGAGGTGTCCATGCCTCAAGGGTCGCCCGGCCGGGGCCGGGTCAGCAGAGGCGCACTTCACTGGTGCGAAGGCCTAAAGTCCCAGATCGCCAGGTCGGCTCCCGGCTTGAGCCATTTTATTCGGTTCCAGAAGTTAACCTCGGCCGGCTGTTCAGGCTCGCAGTCGGCAGCGTAGGGTCAAAACCAATGGGTATAGCTCTGCGCAGGCCTGAGCAGAGGGCGCGGGGACCGCGCTGCCCCAGACCCCGGCGGCACAGACAGAAATGGCCAGATCGGACGGCAGCAGTCATATATGTCCCAACTTCCCTTGACGTGCACAATGGTTGAGCCATCGGCGAACCACCGGGAACGCCTGGATGGCAATGGCTCCTGAGGACGCCTACCCCGTGCGGTGGGCCGGGCGGCAGGCCCTGGTGGCGCTGCCGGAGCATATCGACGTGTCCAATGCCGGGCTGATCCGCGAGGAGCTACTGACGGTCATCAACCGCGGCGCTGAGTCACTGATCGCGGACATGACAGCCACGCTCTCCTGCGATCACGCGGGCGCCGATGCCGTGGCGCGGGCCTACCAGCGCGCCGTGGTCAGCCGCACCGAGCTGCGGCTGGTCGTCACCAGCGGGGTCGTCCTGCGGATGCTGGGCATGACCGGCGTCGGCCGCCTGGTGCCCGTCTACCCGTCTGTGGAGGCAGCCCTGGCCGCCCGGTCGTCGGCCAGGGCCACGCTCACGGTGGCGAAGGCGAGCAATACCAGGGGCAGTCGGCGCAGGTCCAAGCCTGGACTGACGCTGGCCCAGGGGCGCCCTGAGGCGCCCGGGTCCGCCGCGGCCATGTCCCCGGGAGTGCTGTGGAACGTGATCGAGGCGTTCAGCGACGGGGTGGCGCTGGCCGACGGTGAAGGCACGCTCGTGCTGGCCACCAGGCGCCTGGAGGAGATGTTCGGCTACCAGCCCACCGAACTGACCGGCCAGCCGCTGGAGCGCCTGATTCCCGCCCACCTGCAGGCCGCCCGGGCCCGGCCGGTCAGCACCGGTGCCCTGCTGACCGGGCTGCACAAAGACGGGACCACCTTCCCGGTGGAGATCAGCATCAGCCCCGTGCAGACCGCCACCGGCCGGTTCTCGCTGGCCGTGGTGCGGGACATGACCGCGGTCCGCACCCTCGCCGACGTCGACGCCGCCGCTGCCGCCGCCAGCAGGGTACATCGCTGCCACGAACTCCTCGACACGATCATCACCCGCCTTTTCCAGGTCGGCGTCAGCCTGCAGACCGTAGCCGACCTGCCCAGCGACACGGCCAGGCCGCACCTCGATGAGGCCCTGCGTATCCTCGACGGCACCATCAGCCAGATCCGCGACATCACGTTCGCGCCCCGGGACGTCTAGGTCCGGGGCAGCCCGCGGCCGGATGACCGGGAAACCGGATGACCGGGAAAGTAGCGAAGGGCCGGGTGGAACGCCGCCCTTTTTGCTTTGTGCCCGAACGTAAGTGACGGAGGTCCTGGTGGGGTGGTGACATCTGGCCGTGACGGGGGCGGCGCGGGGGGCGGGAGACTCGGGGTGAGAACAAAACAGTCAACGGAAGCGGGCCGGACCGGCCCGTGTGTTGGAGGAGGCATTACGATGCGCCGCAATTCTCGTCTCTCCGTGCTCGCGGGGTTTGCCGTGGCAGTGATCCTGCTGGCGGCCGGCGGGCTGCTGCTGTGGGGGTCGACATACGTGCACAACACGGTGCAGGGGCAGTTGGCCGCGCAGCAGATCTTCTTCCCGCCTAAGGCCGCGTTCGCGCATCCCAAGGCGGGCACGGAGATCACCCCGTCGATGATCCCGTCGGTGTCGCAGTACGCGGGGGAGCAGCTGCTGACCGGTCAGCAGGCTGAGGCGTACGCGGATCATTTCATCGCGGTGCACGTCGCGACCATGGCTGGCGGCAAGACGTACTCCCAGCTGTCGGCCGAGTCCATTGCCCAGCCGAACAACACCGCGCTGGCGGGCCTGGTGGCCACGGTGTTCAAGGGTGAGACGCTGCGCAGCATGCTGCTGAACGCCTACGGCTGGTGGAAGGTCTCCCAGATCACCTACATCGCCGCGATCACGGCCTTCGCGCTCGGCGGGCTGACCGCCCTTGGCGCCGGGTTCGCCCTGGCCTTCGGCCGCAAGACCCCGGCCGGTACCCACGCCGCGCCCGCCACCGGCCCGGCCGCCCACATTAAGGCCGCATGATACCGGCCACCGACCCAGCCGTCGGCGACCACTTCCGGCCAGCGCCCCCGGGCGCCGGCCGGACGGCGTCCCGGCAGCGGAATCGCCAGCCCGTGAGGCGATCCGTCACAACAGCAAAAAGACTCCCGCCGACGCGGCGCCGGCGGGTAACCGGGTGACGGTGGCAGCAGCCGGGTCGTCACGCCCTATCCAGGCCGTCTGCCACCCCACCCGCCCGTTCTTCTCACGCGATCAGGACCGCCTGGGCAGGTACAGGTCGGTGATCGTGCCCTCGAACGCCTCCGCGGCCAGGGCGACGGTCTCGGACAGCGTGGGGTGCGGGTGAACGGTCAGGCTGATGTCGGCCGCGTCGGCGCCCATCTCGATGGCCAGCGCAGCCTCGGCGATCAGGTCGCCGGCGTTCGGCCCGACGATGCCACAGCCGATGGCGCGGCCGGTCACCTCGTCGAACAGTACCTTGGTCAGCCCTTCGGACCGGCCGAGGGTAAGCGAGCGGCCGCTGGCGGCCCAGGGGAAGACTCCCTTGCCGTACTTGACGCCCGCGGCCCTGGCCTCGTTCTCGGTGACCCCCGCCCAGGCCACCTCGGGATCGGTGTAGGCGACCGACGGGATGACGCGGGCGTCGAAGAAACTGTTCTTGCCCGCCGTCACCTCGGCGGCGACCTTGCCCTCGTGCATCGCCTTGTGCGCCAGCATCGGCTGGCCGACGACGTCGCCGATGGCGAAGATGTGCGCCACGCTGGTCCGCAGTTGCTTGTCCACACCGATGAAGC
>JBKQQQ010001014.1:0-10953 GCA_052144275.1 Streptosporangiaceae bacterium | reverse complement strand
TCGCGCGGGTCGCCGCGGCGGCCGAGCGGGATCATCGCGCGGATGGCCTCCTGCGCCTCGGGCCGCATCGAGCTGGTCATCTCGGTCTCGAACACGCCCGGCACCACCAGGTTGACGGTGATGCCCTTGCGGGCCACGGCCCGGGCCAGCGAGCGGGTCAGCCCGAGCAGCCCCGCCTTGGCCGCCCCGTAACCGGCCTCGACCGGGTTGCCCATGGCCGCGGTGACCGAACCGATGTTCACGATCCGGCCGTATCCCTGCGCGGTCATCGGCGCGATGACGGCCTGGGCCAGGTGGAACGGCGCGGACAGGTTCACCCGCAGCGCGTCGTCCCACTGCTCCCGGCTCATCCGGGAAACGCTGCTCTCGACCAGCAGGCCGGCGTTGTTGACCAGGTAGTCCACCCGTCCCCGGTCCGCCACAAGCGCGGCGACCAGCCCCTGGCAGAACGCCGGGTCGCCGACGTCGCCGGGGTGCACGCTGACCGAGCCGCCGGCCGCGGTGAGCCTGCCCGCCAGGGCCCGGGCGGCGTCATGGTTCCCGGCGTACACCGCGGCCACGTGCGTGCCGTCGGCGGCCAGCACCTCGCTGACGGCCGCGCCGATGCCGCGGGTCCCGCCGGTGACGATGGCGACGCGTTCGGTCATCAGTGGTCCCTCCGTAGCGCGGCACGCACCGCGTCCGTCCCCTCGATGGCCGCTCGTTCGGTATCCGCCACCGGGATCAGGTTGAACGACCGGCAGCCCGCGTCCGCGTACGCCCGCAGGCCGGCCGCGACCTCGGCCGGCGTCCCGCACGGGCAATACCTTTCAAATTTGCCGAACGGAGTCCGGTAAAAAGCCTCCATCACCCCAGCCAGCCTGGGCCGGGCGGTCGCGGCCGAGTCGCCGAGCCCGCACCACACGTGCATGCCGTGCTGCCATCCCCCACCCGCGCCTTCCGCGCACGGAGGGCTCCCGCCCCCCGTTCCCCCTGGCCCTTCTCCCTTCTCTTGCCGGCCCTCGTCCGCGGCGTACTTCGCGATCAGCTCGACCGCGGCGGCGTAGCGGCCGGGGGAGACCCACAGGCCGAGCCAGCCGTCGCCGTGCCGGGCCACCCGGCGCAGCGCCGCGTCGGACCGCCCGCCGATCACGATCGGCACCCGCGGCTCCGGGGCAGGTGCGATGCGCACCTGGTCCAGGTCGAAGAAGGCGCCGCGCATGCTGACCTCCGAGCCCGTCAGCAGCGGCCGCAGCACGGCCAGCGCCTCGTCCATCCGGCGCCCCCTGGTGGCCGGGTCGATGCCGCAGGCGCGCAGCTCAGCAGGGTCCTCGCCACCCAGGCCCACGCCGAAGACCAGCCGCCCGGGCGCGAGCGCCGCGAGCGAGGCCACCTGGCGGGCGACCGGGACGGGATGGCGCAGGGGCAGCAGGTACACCGCTGTCTGCACGGTGAGCCGCCCGGACGCTACGGCGACCGCGGTGGCGGTGAGCAGCCCGTCGAAGCCATGACCGCCCTGGAACGTGACGTGGTCGCCGGTGAAGAGGCGGTCGATTCCGGTCGCTTCCACCCGGCCCACGAAATCGCGCAGGCCCGCCGCCCCGCCGGGCAGCTCGTGCGGCACCCGGAGCCCGACGGTGATGTCGGGCACCTCGGCCCTCCCCATCTCAGTTATCATAGTATTATTATTTAACTGTTTCTGAGCTTTGTCACCTGATCCCGGGGAGCGTTTTGATGGACGATCTGCTGGTACGAGGCGGCCTCGTGGTGGATGGCACGGGCGCCGCGGCCCGCGCGGCGGATGTCCGGGTCCGCGGCGGCCGGATCGCCGAGATCGGCCCGGGCCTGCGGCCGGACGGCGAGCGGGTGCTCGACGCGTCCGGCGCCTATGTCACGCCCGGATTCATCGACATCCACACGCACTTCGACCCGACGGTCTTCTGGGATCCGCTGTGTGACCCGATGCCCCAGCACGGGGTCACGACCGTCCTGGTCGGGAACTGCTCGCTCTCGCTGGCCCCGGTCCGCCCCGCGCACCGCAAGGGCCTGCAGGAACTGCTGTGCTACATCGAGGACCTGCCGTCCGACGTGCTCGACGTGTCCATTCCCTGGGGCTGGGAGAGCTACGGGGAGTATCTGGAGGCGGCGGAAAAGCTCGGCGGCTTCGCGGTGAACATGGCCGGGATGGTCGGGCACAACATGCTCCGCACGTACGTGATGGGCGAGGCGGCCTGGGATCGCCCGGCCACCGGCCAGGAGCGGGCCCGGATCGCCGCGCTGCTCGACGACTCGCTGGCGGCCGGCGCGGCCGCCATGTCAACATCGCTTGGCTTCGATGAGGATAGGGATAAGCGTCCGGTGCCCAGCCGCCAGGCCGATGACGCCGAGCTGGGCGCGCTGCTCGACGTGCTGGCCAGGCACCGGAAGTTCGTCCAGTTCATCCCGGCCGCGACCGGCCGCCAGATGCGCAGGGACGTGCAGCGGATGGCCGATCTGACCGGGCCGCGCGGGGTGGTGAGCACCTGGATCGGCGTGTTCCACGATCAGGATCACCCGGACTGGGCGCGGGGCATGCTCGACTTCGCCGGGCAGCTCCAGGCCCAGGGTGTGCCGAACTACCCGCAGGTCAGCCCGCGCACCCTGGACATCCACGTGAACTGGGACGGCGGCATGTCCTGGTTCGCCCTGGAGAACAGCTGGCACACGATGGTGCAGGCGCCCCGGGCGGAGAAGGAGCCGATGCTGCGCGACCCGCGGTGGCGGGCGCTCGCCCGGGAGGAATGGGACCGGGTCCCGCGGACGATGATCCCGCACAAGCATGCCGACCGGATCCGGCTGGTCTCCGTCACCCGCCCGGAGAACGAGCGCTGGGTGGGCGCGACGCTGGCCGATCTCGTCGCCGACCGCGGCGGCCACCCGTCCGACGTCCTCGCCGACTGGCTGCTGGCGAACGACGCCGACGCCGGCATCGTCGGCGTCGGGGTGGCCAACTCGGACGCCGGCGGCGTGGCGGAGACCCTGACCCACCCGGCGGCGGTGATGGCCAACAGTGACGCCGGCGCGCACCTGCAGATGATGTGCGCCATCGGGGACACCACGCTGATGCTGACCAGGCACGTGCGGGAGCGCGGCGACCTGTCCATCGAGCAGGCCGTGCACCGGATGACCGGCCAGCTCGCGGAGCTGTTCGGGTTCACCGGCCGGGGGCGGCTCAGCCCGGGCGCAGCGGGCGACCTGGCCGTCTTCGGCCTGGATGAGCTCGACTGGGCGGCCGACGTCTTCGTCGCCGACCTGCCCGAGGGCGCCCGGCGGCTGCGCCGTCCGCCGGGCGGCTACCGCTACACGGTCGTCGCCGGCACGGTCGTCCAGCACGACGGCGAGCTAACCGGTGCCCGCCCGGGTACCGTGCTGCGCCCCGGCCGCTGAGGCCTTACCGGGTGGGCAGCGGCCTGCCCTGGTACTCCCGGTTCGCGCTGTTCCTGGCGATCGCGTGCCTGATCAGGGTGACGAGCACGTTCTTAACGGAGTCGCGCTGCCGCGCGTCACACAGCACCACGGGCGTGCCCGGGACCAGGTCGAGGGCGATCTGGACGTCTTCCGGCTGGTAAGTCGGGGCGCCGTCGAAGCAGTTGACCGCGATGATGAAGGGCGTACCGCGGTGCTCGAAGTAGTCCACCGCGGCGAAGCAATCGGCCAGGCGCCGGGTGTCGGCCATGATCACCGCCCCGACGGCGCCGTAGGCCAGATCGTCCCACATGAACCAGAATCGTTCCTGCCCGGGCGTGCCGAACAGGTACATCGTCAGGTCAGCACGGAAGGTTATCCGGCCGAAATCCATCGCTACCGTCGTCGTGGTCTTGCGGTCCACGTCGGTGATGTCGTCGACCCCGATGCTCCGGTCGCTGAGCATCTCCTCGGTACGCAGCGGGCGGATCTCGCTGATCGCGCCGACCAGGGTGGTCTTGCCCACCCCGAATCCCCCCGCGATCAAGATCTTGGCCGCGGCGGGCATCACTTCCGCCTCGACCGTGTCAGAGTGCCTGTAGTGCATCAAGCACGTCCCTCAGTAGACGCTCATGGGAAACCGGTTCGCGGGAAGTCGCGACGACCCGGAGCGCCCCGTACTGGCTCAGGTCGCTGAGCAGCACGCGGACCACCCCCACCGGGAGGTCGATGTCGGAGGCCAGGTCCACCACCGTGATGGGCTGACGGCAGCGGCTCAGGACCCGCCGGTGCTCGCGGTTGAGGCGCGCGTCGGCCGGGAGCCGCGGATGGGCGGCGGCCGCCACCACGTCGATCAGACCGATGTAGGCCCCGGACGCGGGCTCGGTGCGGCCCCTCGTCATCGCATACGGCCGCACGACCGGTCCCGCGTCCCGGTCGAGCCATCTGTCTCTCGGAGCGCTCATGAACGCTTAGCCCACGGCCGGTTCGTGAGCGGCGGGTCGCGGCGCCGCGGCCAGGTGGACGCCCATCCGCCGGACCAGCATGGCCATCTCGTAGGCCATCACGCCCAGGTTGGCGTCGGCCGAGGCGAGCACGGCCAGGCAGGTGCCCTGCCCGGCCGCCATCACGAACATGAACGCGGAGTCCATCTCGATGATGGTCTGCCGCACCTCTCCGCCGCCGACCTGCTGCCCGGCCCCGCGGGCCAGGCTCTGCACGCCCGCGGCCAGGGCCGACAGATGGTCGCCTTCCTCGCGGCTCATGTTCTGTGACTTCGCCACGACCAGGCCGTCCCTGGACAGGACCAGCGCCTGGCGGACATTCGCTACCCCGGAAACCAGGTTGTCCAGCAGCCAGCCGAGCTGCTCCCCGCTGCTCTTCGTCTGCGTCATGACTCGTCCTCACTATCGTTGGATTCCGCGCCCGATGCGCCTCCAGGCCGCCCGTCCAGGATGTCCAGCCCGGCATCGGGGTAGTCCAGCTCGTCGATGCGTCCGCGCAGCCATCCGGCTTGCAGCGTGGACATCAGGCTGCCTATCTGCTCAGGCGACCGTGCCGCTGGCTCGGCCTCCTCGCGTGGCGGAGCGACCGACTCGGCGCCGAGCTGGCCGCGGAGCTGCGGGGCGAGATTGGCCTGGCGGACACGCCGGGGCAGGCCCAGGTATGTCTCCCCGGTTGCCGTCCCGTTCACGGCCCGGCGAGGACCGGTAAGCCCGGTGACCCCCGTCGGCCCGGTAGGCACCGTCGGCTCGGTAGGCACCGTCAGCCCGGTAGGCACCGTCGGGCCGGTAGGCACTGTCGGGCCGGTGGGCCCTGCGGATCCGATAGCCCAGGCCGCGGCCGCAGCGGCCGCAGCGGCCGCCATTGACGATCCGGGCTGCGCTTGCGCCGTCCCGTTCGCGGTCCGGCCCGGGTGGTCCGGCGCGGGCGGCAGGGCCCGGAACTGAGACCTGGCGCCGGCCAGCGACGGCTGGTCCAGCTCGGTTCCGTCGTCCCGGCCGCCTTCCGGCGGGAAGCCCGAAAGGGCTGGCGGGTGCCAGCCGGCCAGCCCGGACACCGGGCCGTACTCCCGGCTCCCGGTCGGCCCGGTGTCGTGTGCCCAGCCGTAAGCGGCCGCCGCGGCCAGCTCGCCGGCGCTGCCGGGCCCGAACCACGCGTCTGCCCCGTGCTCGGGCACGATGATCTGCCGGGGAAGCAGCACGATGGCCGTGGTTCCGCCGAAGGGCGAAGGTCGCAGCGACACCTTGATCCCGTGCCTGGCGGCGAGCTGGCCGGCCACGAACAGGCCGAGCCGCTCGCTATTGGCCGGGTCGAACTCGGGCGGGCTGGCCAGACGCTCGTTGGCGGCGGCCATGGCGTCCGGCTCCATGCCAAGGCCGCGGTCCTCGATCTCCACCGCGAAGCCGTGGGCCACGACACCGCCGATGATCGTGACCCGGGTGGTCGGCGGGGAGAACGCGGTGGCGTTCTCGACCAGCTCGGCGATCAGGTGGATGACGTCGTTCACCGCGATCCCGGCCACGGCGTCGGCGGACTCGGTGATCACGTCCACCCGGACGTAGTCCTCGACCTCGGCGATCGCTGCCTGCAGCACGTCGGCCGCTGGCACCGGGTCACGCCAGCCGCGACCGGGGGTGGTCCCGGCCAGGATGAGCAGGCCCTCGGCATGCCGCCGCATCCGGGTGGTGAGGTGGTCCAGGCGGAACAGGTCCGCCAGGACGGCCGGATCGCTGGTGGCGCGCTCCATGGTGTCGAGCATGCCGAGCTGCCGGTGCAGCAGCGACTGGGTCCGCAGCGACAGGTTGACGAAGACCTGGTTGACGCTCTTGCGCAGGCTGGCCTGGCCGACGGCGGCCTCGACGGCGGTCCGCTGCACGGTGGAGAAAGCCTGCGCGACGTCCGCGATCTCGGTGATCCGGCCCGCCTGCGGCGGCGGGGACTCCGCCTGGACATCGACATCCTCGCCCCGGCCCAGCCGCTCGACGACCCGCGGCAGCCGCTCGTTGGCCATCTGCCTGACGCTCTCGTACAGGTTGCTGAGCTCGCCCCGCAGCCTGCGGCCGAACCGCACCATGACGAAGACGGAGGCGACCACCGCGACCAGGCCGAGACCGGCGGCCAGGATGAGTTCGGTCATCACGCTGTCGCGCAGGCGCGTCGACTGCGAGGACAGCAGCACGCCGATCTTCGACCCGTTCGCCAGCACGTTCTTCTGGATCGCCTGGGCGGTGAGCTGGAAGGCCGCGCCATCCACCGGTATCGGCACGTTAACCGGGCTGGCCTCGATCTGGGTCTCGAGGGCCTGGAGCGTACGGTAGGCGGGCGTGTTGTAAATCTGGTTGAACACGGCCGTCAGGCCCGGGTCGGCCAGCGAGAACGTGTCGCCGGTCAACATGTTCTGCTGCCCCACCACCTGCGCGAACAGCATCCGCTCCGGCTGTGGCATCATGCCGCCCGACGCGATCGCCCCCTCGATGAGGCCCACCGCGCCGCCCATGGCTTCCTGCGCCCTGGCCTCCGCGATGGCCGACTGCGTCATGGCGCCGAGCGTGGGGTCGGACGTTGCCGAGGCGTTCTGGAAGTACCGGATTTCGGCCGTGTTGATGGTGTTGTAGGCGTTGAATGCCGCCACCGTGTCGTACGCCCCGGAGTCGACCGCCGCGCGTATCCGGTCCAGGTCGGCCAGGTTCGCCAGGAAGACGTTCATCAGCGCTACGGCCTTCGGGCTCAGCAGCCCGCTCACCTTTATGACCGCGCTGCGGACCGCCGGGACGTACTTGTCGGTGCTGTGCCGCGCGGCCGCCAGTTCCGCCTGGAATATCCCCGGCTGGCGCTTGGTGGCCACCCAGACGAGGGTGAGTGCGCTCTCCACCGGGAGCGTCTCCTGCAGCGCGGTGACGCTGGGGCCGATCGTGGTCGTGATCGTGTTGTAGTGCTGGTAACGGATGACGTTGCCGAGCGTGATACTAGCGGTCAGCCCCCACAGTGCCGCCAGCGACAGCAGCGGGATCAGGAGCAGGCTGATCAGCGTCAGCCGCGCGGACCTCGTGCGGGGGGGTGGCGGGTCGGCAGCCATGGCACCTCTCAGGACTCAATTGATCCAGGACTCAATTGGGCGGCTCAGGAGGAATGTGGTCTTGGCTGTCAGGCAGGAAGCAGCCTCGGCCATCGAGCCGGAGGGGCCTGGCCCGGCAGCGGCCGGCCTGGATGCGGCCGGGCTGGATGCGCAGCGCACGCAAACGGATGCACTGCATGCTAATCGCCACTCGCACTACCCCCCCTGCGTGCCGTCATTCCGGCGGTGAGCCGAGATGAGGAAAGCGCAGTCCCGAACTTTAATCCGATTGAACCGGTTATGCAGTACTTAAGCACATTGAGGTACGTTTTTCGGCTTCTTTCCGTAAATCAGGATCATGTCGCTGCGTCATCCCCGCTGTGTGGTGCCACCCGGTCCTGCCCGGCGAGCCATTCCCGGTGCCGGGTGAAATGACCGAGGTCGCGCAGCACCATTACTGCCTCGCCCCGGGCCAGGACCACGCCGGTGCTGGCCAGGGTCATCTCGCCCGCGATGTACCAGCGATGGCCCTCCCGCCGGACCGTCCAGGCGCGCGCGTGCAGCGGGCGCCCGACCGGTACCGGCTTGACGTAGCTGACCGAGAGCTGGCCGGTGACCGCGAGTTCGCCGTGCAGCACCGGCACGTGCCCGAGGACCTCGTCGAAGACGCCGGCGGTCCAGCCGCCATGGGCGACGTCGGGGCCGCCCTCGTTCTCCGGCCCGCAGACCAGGTCGGTGTGGACCGAACCGTCCGCCTGGAGTTCCTCGCGGCCGAGCCCGAGCCGGCAGGCCCCCAGGCGTCGGCAAGCGCCGCACAGCGCGACGGGAGAGGACGGCTCAGGCGGTAGCTGGAAATCCGACCCTGCCCACGGGGAAGCGGCCATGAGAATCCCTTCGATGACGTACCGGCGCGAGCCGTCACCCTGCCTGGCGGGGCACGTCAGGGCCGGGCCGCGATCGAGATCCCAATATAGCTTAATGAGATATCTATTTCATTAAGCTTGATTCCTGGATTGGCGATGAGTTTTCCAGAGTTGGCCAAGGCGCGCACCAGGATCGTTCGGCGTATTCCGGGTCCTCCGCAGGGGCCGGAGCTTTCCGCGGCGACCGGAGCGGCCCTCTAGGCCGCCCCCTAGGCAGGCGGAGTTCCCCGGCCGAGGTTCCTGGCCTGCTGCAGCGCCCCGGTTGCGGCCCGCGAGGCAAGCCGTGAGCATCCGAGTAGCAGTGGGTGAGGCTGCTCGGCCGCCAGCCGGTCAAGCGCCGCTTGCAGCCGTCCGGTGATGTCCTGATAGCAGGCCGAGACGACGGCCGCGTCGTCGGCCGCGCCGGGGCCGTAACTCGTCCAGTCGAGCACGGGCAAGAACTCAAGGGTGAGGTGCGCCGGCATCGGCAGCGGCGGAGTCAGGATCGAGGTGACGCCGAAGGGGAGGCCCGCGAGGAGGGGAAAGACGTTGATCCGGAGGCTGCGCAGGCCGGCGACCCGGGCCAGTCGGTCGCCGCGCGCCAGCACCACGACGGCGTGATGGCCGCCGTGGGCGACGACGGGTACCACGGGGATCCCGCATCGCAGGGCGAGTTTCACGAAGCCTTTCCTGCCGCCGAAAACAATCTTGTCGCGCTGGGTCCACGGGCGGCAGGCTTCCAGGTCGCCCCCTGGATACACCACGACGCACGCCCCGCGCGCCAGCGCGGACTCGGCTTCGCCGGTGCTCGCAGGGACTACGCCGAGCCGCCGCAGGAAGGGCCCGACCCCCGGCATAGCGAACAGGAGATCATACGCGAGCCCGTGTGCCGGTGCGTCGATGCCGCGGCGGGCCAGGATGGCCTGCCCGCAGACCCATACCTCGGGCATGTAGAACAGGCACGAATGATTCCCGACCACGAGCGCGGGCCCGTCGGCAGGCAGCCTGTCGAGTCCCCGTACCTCCGGAGTGAAATAACTCGTGTAGCGGGCGATGGCAGGCAATTGCCTGCGGATGAACTCCGGGTCGCGCTGCAGCGAGGCGTCGGCGCGCCCCGCGGCGATCCGCCGCGAAAGCGGGTTGAGCACCCGGGCGCGCATGCCGTCGTCCCGGCTCGGGCCTGCGGCCTGTGGGGCAGCGTGGCTAGGCATCTTTCCTCCGGTGCTTATACTGCCGGCATCCGTGCCCGGTCAGGAAGAGTCCTTAGTCACTGCCGCGGCCCGCCGGGTACCCCGTGAAGCGCTCGGCGCACCGAAGGAAAGGCGGGTCGCATGGACGGTTGGGTGCGCGCCGGCTTCGAGGACGTGGCGCGAGTGTTCCAGCGGCAGTTGCGCCGCACGACGGGCGGGGCAGCCGTTGCGGTATACCACCGCGGCGAGCTCGTCGTCGACCTGTGGGGCGGGCGGCGTACCGAGGACCAGCCGTGGCGGCCTGACACGCTCGCGATGTGCTTCAGCACGACGAAGGGCGTCATCTCGACGGCGCTGCACCTGCTGGCCGACCGGGGCCAGATCGAGTATGACGCTCCGGTCGCCGTGTACTGGCCGCAGTTCGCGCAGGGCGGCAAGGAAGACATCACCGTCCGCCATGTGCTCACCCATTCCGCTGGCCTGCACCGGATGCGCACGCTGGTAGATCACGCGCAGCAGATGCTGGACTGGGAGTACATGGTGGCGGCGCTGGAGCGGGCCGAGCCGGCGTACGAGCCGGGCACCCGGTACGGCTACCACGCGCTGACCTACGGCTGGCTGGCCGGGGAGCTGATCCGCCGGGTGTCGGGGCGGCCAGTCGCCCGGTTCGTCGACGAGGAACTCGCCCGCCCGCTCGGGCTGGACGGGCTGTATGTCGGGTGCCCGCCCGAGCAGCGCGGCCGGGTCGCGCCGCTGGCGCCGATGGCCGGCTCGCTGGGCCGCAGGCTGGGCCTGCGGCCGGGCGCGGCGGTGATAGGCAGCCCGGTCGGCCAGGTCCCCGCGCTGCTGGGGCTCCCGGTGAACCCGCGCCGGATCGTCAACACGCTGCTGCCGCGCGGGATCGAGGACGTGCTGTGGGGCCCGGAGGTGATGGACGCGGAGGTCCCGGCGGCCAACGGGTTCTTCACCGCCCGGTCGCTGGCGAAGCTGTACGCGATGCTGGCCCACGGCGGGCAGGCCAGCGGCGTACGGCTGCTGTCCCCGCAGACCGTGCGGAAGATCGCGGTGGTGCACTCGCGCGGCCCCGATCTCGTCCTGGTCCTGCCGATGGGCTGGCGGCTCGGCTATCACAGCGCCTTCACGACGCGAGGCACCGTGCCCGGCGCGTTCGGCCACTTCGGGTTCGGCGGGTCGGGCGGATGGGCCGACCCGCGGCGTGACCTGGCGCTGGCCATGGTGTGCAACCGCGGCACCGGCACGCCCATCGGTGACCTGCGCCTAGCGCAGCTCGGCTCCGCCCTCGTCCGGGCGCCAGGCGCGCGCTCACCGGGGTGAAGCCAGGCGCCCCGGCGTGCGAGACGTGCAGCCAGCCGCACGCGAT
>JBKQQQ010001013.1:0-5766 GCA_052144275.1 Streptosporangiaceae bacterium | reverse complement strand
CCGAACTGATACCTGCGAACAGGGCGGACGTCCCGGCCTAAGTCGGTAAATGATCACGGAACGTCCCGGAACGCAAACCAGACGGACATCAAGAACAGCTGTGACTACGGTCGGTAAAATCGACCAGTACCAGGTCCACGGACGTGCGGGCGGCGGTGGCGCACACAGCGTTAGTCACGTCGGTCAGGTTCGCCGAGCGCGGTGCGGGTAGCCCGAAGAACCGGGCGAACTCCACCGCCACCATCCGCGGCGTCGCCGCAGGCGGGACCGTGATGTAGACGACCGGCAGCCGATGGAGATCTTGCGGGTGCCGCTTGCGGGCGGCCAGCTCGTGGGCGCGGCCGAGCTGGCTGAGCGCGGTGGTCTTGCCGGTGCCCGACGCGCCGCTGATGACGGCGCCGCGGCGGGCGGAGACCTGATGCCGGTTGAGCTGGACCAGCAGCCGGCTGGTGCTGATGACCTGCCGGATGACCGGGGTGTTCACCAGCGGCAGGCCCGCGTGGTAGTCGATCCGCGCCTCGTTGTACCTAGCCCGCGCCGCCGCATCCAGGCCGGTCAGTGCCGCGCCGTCCAGCAGGGCCGGCGGGGCCGGCTCCCAGTCCACGAAGCGCCGCCAACCCTCCTTGGTGGTTGGCGGGGTATCAGCGGCGAGCTGGCCGCCATCGTCCAGTTCCCCGGCGGCCGGCGCGGGCAGTGTGGTGGTCACGACGGCCACCTGTCGGCCTCCGCGCGGGCGTCGAAGACGCCCAGCGGGATCACCTCCGCAATCCGCCCGCCCGCCTCCTCTGCCTCGTCCTGATCCGCTGGGGGCGCTTCCGGTACTGGTGCCCTGCGCGCGGCCGCTGCGACCCTGTTGCGCGCCGCAACGCGGGCCGTGGCCTTGTCGACGGGCGGGCCGTCTTGGGCGCGGGTGAGGAGTGCGTCGAGCACGCGGGCGACCTCGGTCTCGCTGGTGTCGTCGCGTCCTGCCTGCGCGGTCAGCCGCCTCGCGTGGCGCCAGGTGAAGTCCGCGAACGGCGCCGAGATCATCGGCAGGTGCGTCCACGGGGCCGTCACCCAGCCGTCTGGGGTGCGCACGAACACCCGGGTCAGATCATACGGATCGTAGTGAACCGCCCAGAGCCCGCGTCTGGCGGTGACCCCGGAGTGCTGCCGCCGGTACGGCCCCAGTCCGGGGTCGTCGTAGGTGCGGTAGTCGATCTGGATGCCGTAGTCGTTGACCGCCCGCCAGGCCACTGGCAGCAGTTCCAGGTAGTCCTCGCCGGTCAGCGTGACCGGCAGGTACCCGGCCGCCGCGACCAGCGCGGCGTACTTGTCATTGGGCGACAGTACCCTGCGCGGGAAGTACGGGTCGCGGAGCGCATCGTGCGGCCGGGCCTGCCACCCGCACAGCAGCCACTCGTCCAGCAGGTCCTGGAGGTCAGGCACGGTCCAGGCCGCCTCCTCCGCCACGCGGTCGCCGCGAAGCTGCGTGTTCGACCCGGTGTAGCCGGCGACGTGCTGGCAGAACAGCGTGTTGACGGCATCAAATGTCGCCTCGACGATGCCCTTGTCGGTCGGCGTCCCGGGACGGCAGTCCTGCACCGAGACGCCCAGCCGAGCACACGCGCGGATGAACGTCTCCGATACGAACACCTTCCCGCCGTCGATCACGATGGTGTCCGGCACGATCACCGGCCTGGCCGCCGCGAGCTCCATCCGGGCGTCAACGTCCAGGAGCCGAGCGTGCGGCAGCCGGGAGGCGGACATGCGCAGCGCCGCCGCCCAGCCCGGCCGCATCGGCTCCGGCACGAGCATCCGGGCCAGCAGCAGCGCCGCGTCGACCGCCTTGGTGCCCACCGGCCGCAGAACCGCCGCACAGATCGACCTGGTGGCCACGTCAACCGCGATCGTCAGGTCCGCACGCGCCTGCATTCCGGACTCCAGCACGATCATCACGTCGATCGGGGTGGAGTCGACCTGCACCTGCTCGCCCGGCCGTGCGGCGAACGTCGGCGTGAACGGCCGCTCCGGCCGGTTCGCGGCCTGCCGGCGGGTGACCGCCGACCCGAACGTGTGCCGTCCCTCGGTCAGCGCGTCGATCAGCTTGTAGAAGGCCGAACGGCCTGGCAACGGCACCACGCCAGGCCCGTAGGCGTCCTCCACGGCCTTAGTCACCCGGCGGATCAGCCGCCCTCGCGTGCCCGTCGAGGCGTGCGTCTCGGCCTCGATGACCTGCCGTGCCACCGCGACCAGCCGCGCGTCGGCCCGGCCGGTGGCTTCCTGTGCCCGTACTGCGCGCCGGTCTACCAGCCCCCACAGGCCCTGCTGCCTATACTGGCCGCGCATCCGGTCGATCGTCCGGACCCCGACGCCAAGCTCGCTGGCCTTGGCCTGGGTGCGCTGCGCCAGCGTCCGGGCCTGCGGGTCATACTCCGGTCGCGGCGATGCGCCCGGCGCAGCGTCCGGCGGCAGGCCGGTCTCGACCTCCACCACGTGGCGCTCCCAGTCCCGTGCTGCGGCCAGCACCTCCCCGGGCAGGCTGTCGAGTAGCCCGGCTCCACGCCGGGAGCCGCCTCGCCGCCGGTCACCGCGAAGTCCGGCGCGGCCATCAGGTAAGCGGCCAGCACCACCTGCTCGCCGCCATCCTGAGCGCGCAGCCGTACCGACGTGCCGGCGAACGCGAGGACCTGGTGCTCGCCACCGTCGAAGCTCACCCAGTCCCCAGGGCGCAGCACCGCCCGCGGCACCCCGGCTGTCATGCCGCCGCCAGGGCGACCACCGTGGCCGGGTGCAGCGGTACCGACAGGTCGGCCGCCAGCTCCTGCCGCCACAGCAGGTGGTACAGCACCGGCAGCACCGCGACCGGGTCGCCGACCGCCTCCGCCCCATCCATCAGTGGCACAGGAGCGGCAAACGCTGCCCGCAGCGCCCCGGCCAGCGCCGGTATGCCGTACCGCGGGTGCCGGTACCCCGCCAGCCACCGCAGGTTCACCGTCGCGATCGGGTCCAGGGCGCCGACCAGCCGGTACTCCCACCCGGCCAGGGCGCATGCCCGGCGGGTTGCCTCGAACGCGGCCAAGTCCCGGGGGCGACGACGATCCGCGGGCCGGCAGTCGACCACCAGAGCCGGGCCTCCCGCGCGCTCAGCAAAGTAGTCGGGCACATGGGACGGGTCCTTGCCCTCTCGGGCCGTCCACCACAGGCGGAACGGCTGCGAGGCGATCCCCGTCACCGTCTGGTCCCAGTCCAGCCACATCACCTCGTCGCGTTCCAGCCACGATTCATAGCCGACGTGTCTGCCCTCGGTAGCCGACCACCATCGCCCCGGCAGGTTCCGCTGCCCTTTCCGGGCCTTGATCCGGCGGGTCGGGGTCATATCCGCCAACGGGATTCTGGTCGCGGATGCGAGGGGCACCCTGCACCGCGTACCGTCCTCAGCGACGGTCTCGACGTCGAACTCACCGCGCAGCGGGTCAGGTGCCGCGCCGTGCACGGCCTCCAGCATGCTCATGTAGGCAGTCACGAACGGGCCGCCTCAATGGTTCGAGCGCCTCGCCAACTAAACGTGGATCCGCCAAATCGCTTGTTGAGCGGGAGGCGTGGCGCGCGAGGCTACCTGGCCGCGGCGCCGGAGGCCGACGACCGCCGGGTACAGCCCACCGTAGCCGTCCAGCCGCCGCGGGACCGGAACCGGAAGCGATTGCGGCGGCCCGGCCCAGCCAGCCCACCGGCGGACGACCACATCGCCCGCGAGCTCGGCGAGCCCTGCCGCTGAACCAGGCCTGGGGCACACCCGGCCCGAGGTGGCTAGGCCGGGCCGGGTGCCCGCGAGTGAGCAGCCGGGGCCGGCCCGGGCCGCCACTCCCCGGGACCGGGCCGGTTGCGGGCCGCCGAGCCGCGGTCGCCAAGGCCGGAGGACTACTCACCCGTCCCGCGTCATTCCCAGGCCCGGCCCACGGGCCATCACTACGGATGCCCCGGCCGCTCCCGCCGGGGCACCATGAAACACGGGTACCGGCCAACCGCCACGGACAAGAAACCCGAGTGTGCTGGCACGGC
Source organism: Streptosporangiaceae bacterium (assembly GCA_052144275.1). Classification (GTDB taxonomy): domain Bacteria; phylum Actinomycetota; class Actinomycetes; order Streptosporangiales; family Streptosporangiaceae; genus Palsa-504. The sequence continues at coordinate 1,725 of JBKQQQ010001013.1, read as the reverse complement.
CTGGCCACCGGCCGGATCGCGGTAACCTGTCGCTGCCTCGGAGCGTGCGGCGCCGCTACGATGTCAGCGCCGCAGGGACAGAAGCTGGTTTCGGCGCCCTCATCCACCAGAACCCGAGCTGACGGTTCGGCCCGGCAGGGGTGCTGCTGCCACCGTCGTCGCCTCGATGGTTCGAGCGCCTCGCCAACTAAACGTGGATTCGCCAAATCCCTCGCCATAATTAGGTGGACTTCGCCACCTCGGCGCGGAAAGGACAACGGCACTTCCAGTTCTTTCATCAGATGAAACTGGAACTAGAGGAAGCAAGATATCCATACGGCATCCTCATTGCGGGCACCGGGCGCGGTCCCGGCGCTCACGCCCGTCGCGCACCTGGTCAGGCCAGGTAGCTCGACAGCCTCCGGGACCTTGGCGGCGAGCAGCCCGGCGGCATGCGCGAGCTCGGCCGCCTCGTCAGCTCGACCCGCAACGGCGCCATCGGATGGCCGGACCCGAAGTGATAACCCGCGAGCTGGTCGTCCCAGGCAACATGCGACGTACAGGCCATGCGCCACTCAAGCACGGTGCGGAGCTGCCGGCAATTCTCCGCCCGTTACCCGCGCTCCCGGCCAGCCGATGGCCGGATACCTTCCCCGGCATCGCTTACGCCGACGGATCCGCACCCTTGAGTGTGCGCGGCATGCAAGAGACGCCGGACGCTGCCCGGTCGCGGGGTGCCACGCCGCTCCGTTTCCCGTCACAGACCGGCGGCCTCAAGGTGCGGATCATCGAGGCGGACCTGGACGTCACCGGCGCTGACGGGACCCGGATCGGGGACAATTACCGCCTCACCAGCACGCTGACCGACTGGCGGCGCTACCCGGCCGGTGAGTTGATCCGGCTCTACCACGAGCGCCGGGAGATCGAGGTGGCCTACCCGGCGCTGCGCCACACTCTCCTCGGCGGGTACGTGCCGCGCTCCCGCGACCGGGCCGGCGCCGAGCAGGAACTGCGGGCGCTGCTCACCGCCTGCCAGCTGATCCGGATGGCGATGACCACCGCCGCCGGGTCCGTGCCGGGCACCGACCCTGACCGGGCCAGCTTCACCGCCGCCCTGGAAACAGCCCGCGACCAGGTCACCGCCGCCCGCGGCATCACCGATCCCGGCGACCCGGCGGACACCGGCCGGATCGGCCGCGCCGTCCTGGACAGCCTCCTGCCCGCCCGGCGGGCCCGCTACAGCGCCCGCAAGGTCAAATGCGCCACCTCCCGCTACCTCAACCGCGATGACGGCCGGCCGCAGGCAACCACCGTCATAACCCGCCTGCAGATCACCATCCTCGTCCCGCCGCCGGACCGGCCCGCCGCCCGCAGCCGCGCCCGGAAGAACGACCCGGCCGAACCTCGTCCCCGCCAGCCCAGGCCCGACACCAGAAGAGACAAGATCACCCAGATCATGGCCAGTGAACCCGGACGCGACTGGTCAGGACGCGAACTCGCCGGCCAGCTCGGCGTCCGGCCCCGGAACATGCTCACCCAGCTCGCCGAATGGACCCGCCCCGGCCTTCTCGCCAAGACAGGCCCCGGCCGGTACGCGCTCCCTGCTGCCGGCTCAGCCGGGCCGTAACCCGAACGTTACTCGTACCGTTTGACACCCGGCGGCCAGGTTTAACGACGCGGCATTGCTGCGCGCAGGGTGCTGCTGCAGAACTACACGCGGATCATCACCAAGGACAGGCGGGAGGT
>JBKQQQ010001012.1:0-8484 GCA_052144275.1 Streptosporangiaceae bacterium | reverse complement strand
TACGCGGGCACGTTCGCCCCGTACGAAGGGCTCACCGTCAACTTCGCGGAGGCCGTCCAGTCGGCCGGGGGGTCGATCCTGTCCCCGGAAGGCACCGACGTCACCGTGAATTCACCCCGGGCGCTCCAGGGGCTGGAGTTCCTCGTGAACGGGTTCCGGCAGGGCTGGATCCCCAGGGTCACGCTGACCTACGAGGAGGAATCGGCCCAGAACGCCTTCGAGGCCGGCAAGTTCCTGTTCCTGGATAACTGGCCCGACGTATACGCGGCGCGGTCCACGCCGGGACCGCAGAACAAGGTGTACGGGAAGTTCGGGATCGTGGCGCTCCCGGGCCGCAGCGGCCCGGGGTCCAGCTCGCTTGGCGGAGCCAACCTCGCGATCAGCGCGTACTCCCAGCACCAGCGGACGGCGCTGAAATTCATCAAGTACATGACGAACCTGGCCAACGAGCGGCAGATGCTGGAGCAGGGGTCGTTCCCCCCGGTCTGGACCCAGCTCTATACCGACAAGAGCCTGATCAACAGCTATCACTACCTGCCCGTGCTCGAGCAGGCCATCAATTCGGCCCAGCCGCGCCCGGCGATCACCAACTACGACCAGGCCAGCCTGGCCATCTCGAGCACGGTTTACGAGGCCCTGACGCACCAGAAGAAACCACAGCAGGCGCTGGCGGAACTGGCTGGGCAGCTGACCCAGATCATCCGCGACGGCTGAGGCCGCCAGGGCTGACCGCACGGGGGTCGGCCAGCCCTGCGCTGCCGATCAAAACCCGCAGGCCAGGGAGGGATCCGGAAGGCGGACCGTCGTCACCAAGCCGACGAGCAGCCCGCAGTTTAACCACAGGTGTTATTACAAAAAGTTACGAAGTAACTACGTAAGGTGGAGGACGCATGACACATGCGAGATCGATCAACCATCCGGGAAGACGCCGCCTGAAGGGCTGGCAAGTGACTGCCCTGGTCGGGGTGGTCGGGGCCCTCAGCGTCGCCGGCTGCAGCAGCAGCAGCAGCACCGCTGCCAGCAGCAGCACCAGCAGCAGCACCAGCAGTCCCGCGGCCACGAGCAGCATAGGCTCGACGACGTCGGGCTCGATCGTCTGGTCGGCCAGCCCGCTCAGCGGCACCGGCGCCAACGACGCCCGGACCGTGCTGATCAACGCGTTCGAGAAGCAGTACCCGGGCATCCACGTCACCCTGGTGTCCGCGCCGACCGACACCGACACCAACCGGGCCACGCTGGCCACCGAGATCTCCGGCGGCGCGACCACTCCCGACGTGTTCATGGGCGACGTGATCTGGCCGGCCCAGTTCGGCGCGCACCAGCTGGCCGTGCCGCTGTCGCAGTACCTGCCCGCCAGCTACTGGTCCAGGTTCGCTCCGGGGCTGGTCGCGGGCGCCACCTACAAGGGCCTGGTCTACGGCTCGCCGCTGTTCGAGGACCAGGGCTTCCTGTACTACCGCAAGGACCTGCTCGCCAAGTACCACATGGCGGTGCCCCAGACCTGGGAGCAGCTCGAGACCGACGCCAAGACGCTGGCCAGCAACGGCAGCGTCAAGTACGGCTTCGTCTGGCAAGGCGACTCGTATGAGGGCCTGACCTGCAACTTCATGGAGTACCTGACCAGCGCGGGCGGGACGCCGACCAACGCCGCCTACACCTCGGCCACGCTCAACTCGCCCGCGGCCCTCAAGGCCGTCACGTTCATGCGCAGCCTGATCACCTCCGGCGCTAGCCCGGCCGCGGTGACCACGTTCCAGGAGCCGCAGGCGATGAACACCTTCGGCGGGGGCAACGCCGCGTTCCTGCGCAACTGGGACTACGCTTACACGGCCGCCATTACTCCGTCCAGCGGCGGCAAGCTCACCGCCAGCCAGGTCGGCGTGGCGCCGTTGCCGACCTTCGCGGGCCAGGGGTACCCCGGCTACTCCAACATCGGCGGCTGGAACATGTACATCAACCCGCACAGCACTCACCTGGGCGCGGACCTGACGTTCATCCAGTGGCTGTCCACCCCCGCGGCGCAGGACATCCTGTCCATGAAGTACGGGTTCATTTCCACCGTCACGGCCGTGCGGACGGACCCGACGGTCATCGGCTCGAACCCGGTGTTTGCCGTCGTGCCGAAGACCAGGCTGGTCCCGCGGCCCGCGGGCACGCCCGAGTACCCGGCGCTGTCCACCGCGATTTACCAGAACGTGAACGCGGCCCTGGCCGGGTCGGCCTCTCCGTCCGCGGCCGTGGCGGCCATGCAGTCCGCCGCGACCACCGCACTATCCAGTACATCCAACGGCGGCTTGTGACCTTTCCGCCGTGCTGCCTGGGCCGGGAAGCGATCCGCTTCCCGGCCCCCGGCGGTCCCCTGGGCCGTCGGCTGGCAGTAGCCCCCTACTCATCTCGGCTCTACTTATCTCGGCCGCCGGCCGCGAGGAGTTACCCATGACCGCTATCTCAAGTGCCTCTGGACAGAGCGCGTCTGGTCAGGTAGGGACCGCCATCGTCCCGCCGGTCCCCCGTCCCGATATCAACAGAAGACGGCTGGCCCGGATGGGCTGGGGCTTCTCGGCGCCCGCGCTGCTGGTCATCGCCGCGGTCACGATCTTCCCGATCGTGTACTCGGTGATCATGAGCTTCAACTACGTGACCGTGACGGGCAGCGGCTTCAGCCTGGACGGCTTCACCTTCAGCAACTACAACCTTCTGCTTCACTCGTCGCTGTGGCGCGACGCGCTGTTCTTCACCGTGTACTACACGCTGGTGACCGTCGTCGTCGAGCTAATCCTCGGCACCTGCATCGCGCTCGTGCTCGAGCGCCTGGTCGCCGGTCGCGGCTGGATGATGGCGCTGCTGCTCATCCCCTGGTCGATGATCACCGTCATCAACGCCGAACTGTGGGCCTACATCTACAACGGGACCTACGGCGTGGCCGATTACATCCTCGGCGCGCTCGGCTTCGGCCATCCGGTCATCCTCGGCCAGCCGGGATCGGCCATCATCGGGCTGATGGTCGCCGACATCTGGAAGACGACGCCGTTCGTGGCGATCATCGTGCTGGCCGGCCTGGTCATGCTGCCAGGCGACGTGTACGAGGCCGCGGAAATAGACGGCGCATCCGGCTGGTACACGTTCTGGACCATCACCTTGCCGCTGCTGCGGCCGACGATCGCGCTCGCGGTCATGTTCCGCGTGCTGCAGGCGTTCGGCCTGTTCGACTTGCCCTACGTCATGACGGGCGGCGGTCCGGGCACGGCAACCCAGTCGCTGGCCATCCTCGCCTACAACGCGCTATTCAAGAACCTCGCCTTCGGGCCCGGCGCCGCTGTCGCGACCACCACCGCGCTGCTGGTGCTCCTCGGCTGCCTGGCCTCACTGCGGGTGTTCCGGGTCCAGGTCGGACAGGAGGGCAACTGACATGCGTAACCGCAAGCGAGTCGGCTGGCACAAGTACATCAACGGCGTCACGATCTCCACGCTGGTCACCGTGCTCTTCGTCCTCCTGCCGCTGTACTGGCTGGTCGCCACGAGCTTCAAGAACCCGAACTCGATCGGGACCTTTAACGGCGCGAGCTCGCTGGGCCCGAACCCGTTCAGCACCGAGAACTACTACAACGCCTTCGTGAACTACGACTTCGGGATCTACTTCAAGACCTCGATCATCGTCACCCTCTGCACCACGGCGCTCGTGCTGTTCCTGGGCACGCTGGCCGGCTACGCGCTCGGCCGACTGCCGATGCGGGGCAAGTTCACCACGCTGGTGATCCTGCTCATTATCTCGGTGTTCCCGGCCGTCGCGGTGCTCGCGCCGCTGTACCTGCTGATGCGTGAAATCGGCTGGCTGAACAGCTACCAGGCGCTGATCCTGCCCTACACGGCCTTCAACCTCCCGTTCGCCATCTGGATCCTGCGGAACTACATGCTCGGCATCCCGAAGGAGATGGAGGAGACCGGCCGGATCGACGGCGCTTCCCCGCTGCGCACGGTCTGGACGATCATCTTGCCGCAGGCCCTGCCCGGCCTGTTCACGGCGGGGATTTTCTGCTTCACCGCCTGCTGGACCGAGTTCCTGATGGCGCTGACGTTCAACAGCTCAAACAACTACCGGACCATCCCGGTGGGCATCGCCGAATTCGGCGGGAACTTCCAGGTCCCGTACGGGACCATCTTCGCGGCCAGCGTCGTGGCGGTGGTGCCCATCGGCATCCTGGTCTTCATCTTCCGCAAGTTCGTCATCTCCGGCCTGACCTCGGGCGCGGTAAAGGGATGAGCAAGTCCGGTAATCATGGGCATGCGCCCGGTAAGGAGTCATCATGGCCACGGTAAGCCTTGACAAGATCAACAAGGTTTACGAGAACGGCTTTCACGCGGTCAAGGACCTTAGCGTGGACATCGCCGACGGCGAGTTCATGGTGCTGGTGGGCCCGTCGGGCTGCGGCAAGACCACGGCGCTGCGGATGGTCGCCGGGCTGGAGGACATCACCAGCGGCATCCTGCGCATCGGCGGGAAGGAGGCCAACGACGAGACGCCCAAGGAACGGGACATCGCCATGGTCTTCCAGAACTACGCCCTGTACCCGCACATGACGGTGGCCGAGAACATCGGCTTCGCGCTCAAGCTGCGCAAGCTGCCCAAGGACCAGCTCAACGCCAAGGTCAAGGAGGCGGCCGAAATCCTCGGCCTGACCGACTGGCTGGACCGCAAACCCGGTCAGCTGTCCGGTGGCCAGCGCCAGCGGGTCGCCATGGGCCGGGCCATCGTGCGCGAGCCCTCGGTGTTCCTGATGGACGAGCCATTGAGCAACCTGGACGCCAAGCTGCGCGTGCAGATGCGGGCCGAGGTGGCGCGCATCCAGCGCCGGATCGGGGTCGCCACCATCTACGTCACGCACGACCAGGTGGAGGCGATGACCATGGGCGACCGGGTCACGGTGCTGCGGGACGGCGTGCTGCAGCAGGTCGACACCCCGCAGAAGCTGTATGACAACCCGGACAACATCTTCGTGGCCGCCTTCATCGGCTCGCCGGCCATGAACCTGTACGACGCGACGGTCGGCGAGGGCGCCCGGTCGCTCAAGCTCGGCTCCCAGGAGATCGACCTGCCGGAGTCCGTCGTGGTCAAGCGCCCGGCGCTGCGCTCCTACGCCGGCAAGGAGGTGGTCGTGGGCCTGCGCCCCGAGCACCTACCGGCGGAGGCCCCCGACAGCACCGGCCCGAAGCTGCGGGGAGACGTGGACCTGGTCGAGGCGCTCGGCTCGGAGCTGGTGATCCACTTCAACATCGACGCGCACCGGGTCATGGCCGAGGGCGCGGTCGACAAGGACGAGGCCGCGGCGGTCACGCGCGGCGAGGGCGTGGCCCGCGTCGCCGCCAAGACCCCGGTCAAGCCCGGCGACACGCTGACCTTCGCCGTGGACATCGAGGAAATGAAGTTCTTCGACACGCAGACCGGACTGTCGATCCGGAGTTAGGAGGAACGTGAGCCGGGCGCAGGATTCGGAGTCGGGCCCGCCGTGGTGGCACGGCGCCGTCATCTACCAGCTGTACGTGCGGTCCTGGCGCGACAGCAACGATGACGGATACGGCGACCTGCGCGGCATCATCGAGCGCCTGGATCACCTTTCCTGGCTCGGGGTGGACGCCATCTGGCTGTCTCCCACCATGCCCTCTCCGGACGAGGACTGGGGCTATGACGTCAGTGACTACACCGGCGTCCACCCCGAGCTTGGCACGCTGGCCGACCTGGACGAGCTGATCGCCGAGGCCGGTCGGCGGGGCCTGCGGGTGCTGCTCGACCTGGTGCCGAACCACACCAGTTCCGCGCATCCCTGGTTCGCCGAGGCCGCGGCGAGCCGGGATGCGGCACACCGCGGCTATTACGTGTGGGCCGAGCCGCGACCGGACGGCGGGCCGCCGAATAACTGGCTCGACTTCACCGGCCGACCCGCCTGGCAGTGGCACGAGAGCGGCCAGTACTACCTGCACAACTTCCTGCCGGGCCAGCCGGACCTGAACTGGTGGGAGCCCGCGGTCCACCGGGAGTTCCGTGACATCCTGGAATTCTGGTTCGAGCGCGGGGTCGCCGGGTTCCGGATCGACGTGGCGAACGGCCTGTACAAGGACGCCGAACTGCGCGACAACCCGCCGGCCACCGGCGACGGCCCGCTGGACGGCTCGTTCGGGCTGCGCCCGGTCTACAACGTCAACCGGCCGGAGACGCACGGCGTCTACCGCGACTGGCGGAAGATCGCCGAGAGCTACTCGCCCGCGCGGCTGCTGCTCGGCGAGACGTGGGTCGCCGAGCCCGAGCGGCTGGCCGCCTACTACGGCAATCATGACGAGCTGCAGCTCGGGTTCAACTTCCGGTTCGCCTTCGCCGGGTTCGACCCGTCTCAGCTGGCCACGATCGTGGCGCAGACGCTGGCCGCGCTGCCGCCCGGCGCGTGCCCGGTGTGGATGGGCTCCAACCACGACCTGGGCCGTTTCCCCAGCCGCTGGTGCGGCGGCGACGAGCGCAAGATCAGGCTCGCGCTGCTCGTGCTGGCCACCCTGCCCGGCACCGCCGTGCTCTACTACGGCGACGAGATCGGCATGACCGACGTCGAGGTGCCGGTCGCGCTGCGCCGCGACAACGCGACGCTGGATGTGGACTCCGGCGCCGACTCTTTGGGGCGGGACCGGGCCAGGACCCCGATGCCGTGGGACGGCTCGCCGGGAGGCGGCTTCACCGGCCCGGGCGTGACGCCGTGGCTCCCGATGGCGGACCACCCGGTCCGCACGGTCGCCGCCCAGCGCGAGGACCCCGATTCGGTGCTGGGGCTTTGCCGGCGGCTGCTCGCGCTCCGGCGGGCCGAACTCGGCGGCGGCATCGCCGAGTTCGAGAACCTGCCCGCGCCGACAGGCCAGTGGGTCTACCGAGTCGGCTCCCTGGTGGTCGCCGCGAACTTCACTGGTCAGCCGGCCCCGGTGCCGGCCCCGGTGCCGACCCCTGGGCCGGCCACGGCTGGCGAGGTGCTGCTAACCACCGCGGCGGCCGGGCCGGAGGGTCCGACCGCTCCGCCCGGTGTCCTAGGGCCATGGGAGGGTGTCATCACGCGCCGAGGGCGGTGAAGGACCGCCTGGGCTCCGGCCAGTCCCCTGTGGTCACCGGCTGGATCGCGCTCTGAGGGCGGGTCGGTGGCGCACAGGGTACGTAAGAAGGTACCCCGGGGCCCACCGACACCCTTGTAGTCGGGCGGGAGCTAGAGGCCGAGGCTGCGGCTGGGGCAACCGGCTCGGCACCATGTACACCTGGGCCCGCGCCCTGTACCTGTCTAAGAACCGCGGCCACCGCATCATCAGCTTCCAGACCGCCGGATACGAGGTCGGTGGCCAGCGCATCCTCGTCCGCTCCGTCCAGCCCCGGCCGCCCAGCCCGCAAGACACCCCAGCCATCACCCCAGAGCAGCCGGGGGCCAGCCGCTAAGACACCACCTGCGGCGAAATCGTGCCCGCATGCTGGTTCAGCCCTGCCGGGCCGCCACCGCGGCGACCAGGGCGGTCCGCATCGCCTCCACTGGGCCGGGATGACCAGTCATCAACTCGACCTGCGCGACCGCCTGGTATAGCAGCACGGTGAGACCGCTGACCACCGGGCAGCCGACGGCCAGGGCTGAGCTGGCGAAAGGGGTCGGCCACGGCGCGTACACCACGTCAAGCACCATGGTGTCTGGTTTCCAGCGGGTAGCGCTCAGCGGATCGGCTGCGCCGCCTGGCAGCGTGGAGATGACCAGGTCGGCGGCGGGCAGCGGTTCGGTGAACAGGCCGTCGGAGATCGTCGGCCGCATCCCGAGTCGCTCGGCGGTCTCGCGCAGCTCGCCGGTACGGGCCAGGTTGCGCACCAAGACGGTCGGCGACTGGTGGCCCAGCTCGCGCACCGCAGCGAGGGCACTCTGCGCCGTGCCGCCCGCGCCGAGAATGACCGCCTGCTCGACCCGGGCCAGCCCGGCCTCCCGCAGCGCCGAGACCATGCCGGCCACGTCAGTGTTGTCCGCCCGCCTGCCTCCGGCCGGCCCGGCCGGAGGGAACACCAGTGTGTTCGCGGCCCCGACCGCCTCGGCCAGCGGCGATACCTCGTCGGCGACGGCCAGGGCCACCCGCTTGAGCGGCATCGTCAGCGACAGGCCCGCCCACTCGGGTCCCATGCCGTCGACCAGGCGAGGCAGGCCCGTCTCGTCGCACTCGATCTTGTCGTAGTGCCAGCCATGCAGGTCAAGCGCCTGGTAGGCCGCTCCGTGCAGCACGGGGGAGAGCGAGTGCTTGATCGGGGACCCAAGCACGGCCGCTCGCCGCGCCGTCTGGTCTACCGCGGTGGTGGTAACGTCCATGTTCATTTACCTATCTCGATGTCTGCCCCCGGGCGCGGGTATGCCCGGGCCTGCTGGCCGGCCAGAGGCCCGCGCCGCGCCTTGGCATGAAGTCTGTAGCAGGTTAGCGGCGGAATCATCATCGATC
>JBKQQQ010001011.1:0-11598 GCA_052144275.1 Streptosporangiaceae bacterium | reverse complement strand
GCCAGTCGGCACACCCGTACCGTGTCATCCTCATAGCCGCCGCTGACGATGACCGGGGTGCCATCCGGCAGCGCCCCCACTGCCACCGTCTCCACCGGGCCGAAGGGGCCGAGCAGCGGAAGAGTGTGGCCGAGCAGCGGCTCCCAGACCGGGGTACCGTCGGCCAGCCGCCAAACCTGCACTGTGTAGTAGTCCAAGCCGCCGCAGCCGACGACGATGACCGGGGTTCCATCCGGCAGTTCCCCGACGGCCACCGCCCTCACCATGCTGGTATGGCCGTGCAGTGGCTCCCCGACTGGAGTGCCGTCGGCCAGCCGCCACACCCGCACCGCGTGGTCCTCACCGCCGCTGATGATGACCGGGGTGCCGTCCGGCAGTTCTCCGACGGCCACCGCCCACACTGGGCCATCGTGACCGCGCAGTGGCTCTCCGACCGGGGTGCCGTCGGCTAGCCGCCACACCCGGACCGTGCGGTCGTCGCTGCCGCTGATGATGACCGGGGTGTCATCTGGCAGTTCGCCGATGGCCACCGCCCTCACTGGGCCGTCGTGGCCGGTGACCGGGTCCCCGGCCCGGGTGCCGTCGGCCAGCCGCCATAACCCGACAGTGCCGTCGCCATAGCCGCTGATGATGACCGGGGTGTCATCTGGCAGCGTCCCGACGGCCACCGCGTCCACCCAGCTGGTGTGGCCCTGCAGCGGCTCCCCGGCCGCGGTGCCGTCGGCCAGCCGCCATACCCGCACCGCGCCGTCGCCGTCGGTGGTGACGATGACCAGAGTGCCGTCCGGCAGCGTTTCCACCGCTAGCGCGCTCACCCAGCTGGTGTGGCCGCGCAGTGGCTCCCCGACCGGGGTACCGTCCGCCAGCCGCCATACCCGCACCGTGCCGTTCTTGTCATGGTCGCCGCTGCTGACGATGACCGGCGTGCCGTCCGGCAGCGTCCCCACCGCCACTGAGTCCACCGAACTGGTGTGGCCGCGCAGTGGCTCCCCGACCGGGCTGCCGTCCGCCAGCCGCCATACCCGCACCGTGCCGTCGCCGTAGCCGCCGCCGCTGACGATGACCGGCGTGCCGTCCGGCAGCGTCCCGACCGTCACCGCCCTCACCGGGCCGGTGTGGCCGCGCAGTGGCTCCCCGACCGGGGTGCCGTCGGCCAGCCGCCATACCCGCACCGTGCCGTCGCCGATGCCGCCGCCGCTGACGATGACCGGGGTGCCGTCCGGCAGCGCGCCGACCGCCACCGCCAGCACCCCGCCATCGTGGCGCAGTGGCTCCCCGACCGGGGTGCCGTCGGCCAGCCGCCATACCCGCACCGTGCCGACGCCGTCGCCCCCTATGGTGACCGGGGTGCCGCCGTCGCCGCTGACGATGACCGGGGTACCGTCCGGCAGTGCCCCCACCGCCACCGCGTACACCCAGCCGCGGTGGGCGGTAAGCGGCTCCCCGATTGGGCTGCCGTCGGCTAGCCGCCATACCCGTACGGTGCTGTCGCCGCTGCCGCTGACGATGACCGGGGTACCGTCCGGCAGCGCGCCGACCGCCACCGTCTTTACTGGGCCAGTGTGGCCGGTGAGGACTTGATGGCCGACGTCCCTGCGGCCATGCGACCAATGGGTCTGCCAGGGCCGGTCGGGCGCGGCGCCCGCAATGCGAGCGGCCAGGCCGCGATAGCCGAGCTGGTGCGCGGTCAATTCAAGCTGGCTGGCCCGCGCCGACCGGTCGAGGCCGCCGAGGTGATGGGCACTTTGCCGGTACACGGCGGCGGCGGCCCGCGCCGGGGCGGACCGCGCTGTGTCGAGGTGGGGCACTAGCCGCGCCCGGTCGACGGTGATCAGGTAGAGCGGATCCTGCAGAAGCTGATCGAGCCGGCCGCCGGCGGCGGCGTGCTCGGCCGCGTGTTCGCGCAGGTAGCGGTCTTGCCAGCCGGTGTGCTCGGCTTGGCGGAGGAGCAGGTCGAGCAGGGCGCTTTCGTCGCTGGGCTGGTGCCGCGGGGCGAGCAGCTCGTCGGTGAGGGCCTGGTGGAACAGCCGGGTGACGGGGCGGGCGCCGCGCTCGGTCGTCGTGGTCTGGAGCAGGTAGTCCGCGGCCGGGGAACGGCGCAAGGCATCAAGATCGGCGATGCTGGCGCTGTAGCCGAGGGCGGCGGCGAAGGCGAGCCAGGCCGGGTCGTCCAGCCCGGCGCCGCGGGCGTAGGCGAGCGCCGTGAGCAGCTCGCGGTCGCGTTCCCGCCGTTGGTCTGGCAGCCGGTCCACGTACTTGCTCAGTGCCTCGCCGACCCCGGACGGGATGCCGGCAGGATCGAACCCCTTCGCGGCCGGGTCGGTCATGGTGCGGGCGGTGGACAGCGGGACGGCGGCCATCGCGGCGACCAGGAAGTTCCGCCCGGCCCGCTCCGCGATCACGGCGGCCAGCCGGTCACATACCGCGTGCTGGGCGCGGTACTGCGTCCAGGCGGCGCCGGGCGGGCCGGGGTGGTCCATCCCGTCCTGGGCGAGCAGCGCGGCGGCGAACTGGCGTAGGCCCTCGAGGTCGAAGTAGGTGTCGCTGTCCAGGTCGATGAGATTGTGATCATCGCGCGCGGCCACGCCCAGCGCGGGCAGCAGCCCGCCCGGCGCAAACGGATTGCTGGCGGCCATCGTCCGGGTGGCCACGGCGACCCGCAACCCCGGCAGCACCGCCAGCTCGGCCAGCACCTCGGTGATCTCCCGCCGGTCACGGTCACTGGCCGCCTCATCCAAGGCGTCCAGGACCACCGAGATGGCGGACTGCCCGGGCACGTCGGCGAGCCTGGTGACCAGCTCATCGACCGAGCCCGGCGGGTCTATGCCGGTCAGGTCGGCCAGCGCGGTGAGGAAGTCGCCGATGGTAGCCGCGCGGGCATGGAAGGCCAGCCCAGGGCCGCCCCCGGCCTCCACGCTCAGGGCAGCGCGGGCCAGGACCGCCGATTTGCCCGCCCCCGGCTGCCCGGTCAGCACCAGCGGCTGACCAGGAACCTCGACGGCGGTCAGCCACACACGGGCACGGTCAAGGGCGACAGCGCGGCCGCGGAACAGGTCCCCGCCGCGGGCGGCGCTGCGCTGCCCGCGGGCCCGCCGGATGAAGTGGCCGCGCGCCTCACCCGGCTCGGCCCCGGTCATCAGCCAGGGCCGGGGCAGCCTCTGCCACATCTGGGCGATCAGCGTGACCGGCACGAACCGGTCAAACCGCCCCTGTTCGGACCCTTCTACTAGAATCCCGGCCAGGGCGTGGCCGTCGGCACCGACGACCGGCCCGCCGCTGTGGCCCGGGAAGGTACCGACAGGACCGATCCAGTCCAGCTGCAGCGTGCCCGGGGTAGCCGGGCCTGCCACCGTGAACTGCCGCCACACCCCCTTGAGCGGCCCCTCGGCCAGCGGGTAGCCGAACACCTTCACCATGCGCGGCGGCCGCGCGGCCGGCCACACCGGCACAGGCTTGGGCAGCCAGCCCGGCCGGTCCTCGCCCAGGTCCAGTACCGCCACATCCACTCCTGCGCTGGCGGGACCCAGGTCGAGACGCGACGCAGCCGCCATGCCAGGCTGCCCGTCCTCCGCCAGCCTCGGGAACTCCAGCTCCACCTCGTTTATAGGCACCTCGGCGCGGGTGCCAGGGTTCCAACGCTGTAGCACATGTGCCGCGGTGACCAAGTGCCGGGAATCGACCAGCACCGCCGACCCGGCCCGCCGCCCGTCGACGAACACCGCTGCGGTCGCCCGCATCACCGCAGCTTCGCCTCCGGTGATCACCCCTTCTCCCGATCCAGCCCGGTTTCAGGCTGGGCGGCAGATGCGGTCGCCGCGGCGTTCCCAGCCCACTTCAAGGTCACCTTGATCGTGCCCTCGCTCTGCGCCTTGGCGAAAAACCAGTTCACTCCGCCGGACACCTTCAGTCCGAATTCCAGGCTCATCTCATCTGGGGCCAGCCGCGAACGCAACGACCCGGCGACCTCCTCCGCCGCCTCTGCGGCCCCGTGCAGCCGCTCGGTCAACCTGCCGCCCTCGCGCACCACCGGCTGCTCAGTACGCGGCGCCACCAGATCACTCTCGGCCGACTCGAACAGCACCTCCGAGCCGTCATCGAGCGTGAACCGCACGAACTCGGCCATCACACATCCCTAAGGCCCGCACCAGGGCGACCGGCAAACCGCTACGCACATCCTCCCGCACCCGCGGCCGATCCACGACCCCACACCGGTAACCGGCGCAGCTACCAAGCGGGGAAGCACCTCACGTCCACTACGCTGGTCCATCGCCTCCATCGCCGACCGCACAGGCGCCGGGCCATAGGCAAAAGTGATAACGGCCCGTCGGGGGTATTCACGTGACCGGAGCTGCGCAGGTCAGCGCCGTGCCGCCAGAGTCGGCCTGGGAGGGCTGGATCCCGCCTGACCTGCGGATTCTGTAGTGTCGACCGCAGATCTACTCCGGTTAAGTAAATATCCCAGACGGCCCGTTATCACTTCCTCGTCGTGCCATAGCTTTCGTGACCGCTCGCCCAACGCCATGTGCATCCACTGGCTGTGGCTGCACATGAGGTCTCGCGGGTGAGTGTGGGCACACTGGCGCAACAGAACGGCCGTTATCTGAAGTCCGTCTGCCGAAAGTGCTGCTGGCCTGCGGTTTTGCGGCGTAGACATGTCACTGCGGGGCCTTCCCGCGCGAGACAGGAAAACGAAAAGCGGCAACGACAAGGGGCTTCGCGGCGGGCTGCCCCTCTCTGCCGAGGACACCGCTGTAGATAACGTGTCTCCGCCGAGGCCGAAACCCTGCGGCGGTTACGGCAGAGACACTCAAATTCGGGCTTGAGATAACGGCCGTTCGGGTGCGGCTCGGACGGCATCTCGGCCGACTGAGATTTGCCGCCAGATCAGGCGGATCTGGGGGCCCGGGCCCGTCAGTAATCCCGGGCACAAGCTCCTCTATCCGCGCATCCGGCCAGCGCCACGGATGCCAGATACAGATCAGGTTTGTCGTGTGGCCTGGTGGCCGTGAACACCTCGGTGCACGAGAAGAATGCAGCCCGCATCGGTGCTGCCGTGATGAGCGCTCACGCTGTAGTGCCAAAGGTCCTGAGCCCAGGCGTTCGTTCCGGTGTATAGATGACTGTCATGGACAGACGCGCGCTTGTTCTGAGCGGCGGCGGTGTCACCGGCATCGCCTGGGAGACGGGCCTGATCGCCGGGCTGGCCGGGCTGGGCATCGACCTGGCCGCGGCCGACGTGATCATCGGGACATCGGCCGGCTCGGTGGTCGGCACGGACATCACCTCCGGGCAGGAGCTCGAGGCGCTATACCAGGCCCAGCTCGCGCCGCCGGCTCCCGAGCCCGCCGCCCGGATCGGCTGGGACTTCATCGGCAGGCTGCTGTGGGACGTGCATACTAGCCGGGACCCGAAGCGGGCCCGGGCGCGGATCGGCAGGTGGGCGCTGGCCGTGCCCACCATGCCCGAGGCCGACCGGCGGAAGGTCGTCGAGGCCCGGCTGCCTACCAGCGTCTGGCCCTCCCGCGCCCTCAAGGTGACCGCAGTGGACGCGCGGACCGGCGAGTTCGCGGTGTTTGATTCCGCCGGGGACGCCAGCCTGGTGGATGCGGTGGGCGCCAGCTGCGCGGTGCCCGGGATCTGGCCGCCGGTCACTATCCGAGAACGCCGTTTCATGGACGGCGGCATGCGCACCATCGCCAACGCCGACCTAGCACACGGATACGAGCGGGTGGTCATCGTCGCGCCAGTGGCCATGGGCGTCGGCTTCATGGCCAGCCCGCGCCGGCAGGCGGCCGCGCTGACCGCAGCCGGAGCCCGCGTGGCGCTGGTCCGGCCAGACCGGGCGGCTGTACGCGCCATCGGGCGCAACGTGCTCGACGTGTCGCGCCGCGCGGCGGCGGCGAGAGCCGGGCGGGCCCAGGCTGCGGCGGAAGCGCCGGCCGTCCAGGCCGTCTGGCAGGCCTGACCCCGGCCAGCCGCGGGCGGCCCAATGACGATCCCGGCGATCCCAGGCCTGCAGCAGCAGATCGCCGTCACGCGCCTCCGGTAACCGCCCAGAACGCCCAGTTCGGTGTGGCACCACCCAGCATGGCCGGTGACCGAAGCGCCACGCAATCAGGCGGTTCTATGTGCGGCCCTCACGAAGGGTGGCCACACTCCGTGACCGCTGGCGCTCTCCTGCCTGGCTCGTACAAGGTCACCCGGGGCCAATCGGCGCCGACGACGGTAACTGCGAGAAATGCGAGCAGCGCGCGGAGGCTACTGGGAAGAGAGGCCGAGCGCTTCGGGATGGGCACGGCGGTAGTGCTCGGTCAGAACCTCACTGAGGCTGCCGGGCCGGTACGCGACGGTGCGGTGGCAGATCTGGCAACGGGTGACCGGAAGCTTGGTAACGGTCACAGGGAAGCGACGGGAAGGCGACTTGCTCATTTGCCTCTATGTTGCCAGCCCAGCCGGAGTGATCTTGCCCTGAGCTTGTGCCGCACGCACTCCACGCGGCATGTGCGGACGACGAGTCAGGGGCTTCGCGATCGATCTGGTCCCGGAGCTCGTCCGCACTGGGCGCGCATGGGGAAGTGGAGCGCAGTCGCCCCGGAACCGTCGCGGTGCCGGATCGCTTACAACCGGCGTACCAGAAAGTCCTCGGAAGAAAATCCTGGAGTTGGACGGCGGGGGCTGTGGCTCGGCGCACTCGATCGCCTCGGGCTCGGGTTCGGCAGCTGAGGTGACCGCGGCGGGATCAGCCGCCAAGCTGGGGGTGACGGGCCGCGCGTTACGGACGGGCGATGTCACAGCCGGAGGCGAGGATTGCAACTAGGGACATGAGCACTGAGGCAAGAGCACCAGTGAGGACGATCCTGGAACGACCGGTCGCGGTGAGGGCGCGGACGCGCGGGCGGCCGGCGAGCTCGCCGCTTGAGGAATTCGAGCAGGTGTACCTGCGCAACGTCGACGTCCTTATGGGCTACTTCGCGCGCCGGTGCCGCGATCCGCACACGGTCGCCGATCTCACCTCCGAGACGTTCGTCCGGGGCATGGATGGCTTCGCCAGGTTCGACCCCCGCCGGGGATCGGACCGGGCGTGGCTGTTCGGCATCGCCGCACATGTGTTCGCCCGCCACTGCGAGCAGTCGGCGGGTGACCGGGATGCGGTCGCGCGGCTCGGCGGACCGGGCGCTTGATGAGGACGAGATCGAGGAGCTCGCCGGGCGGATCGATGCCGAGCGCGATGGCGCCGCGCTGATGCAGCGGTACGCACGGCTGCCCCCGGTCGAGCGGGCGGCGATCGAGCTCGTCGACCTGGAGGGGCTCACCCCGAAGGAGGCGGCGCTGGCCCTCGGCATCTCCGGTGTCGCATTCCGCAAGCGGCTGTCCCGGGCGAGGTCCCGGCTGAGAAAGGAGTACCAGGGCAATGAGTAAGTTCACGGAAAACCTCTGGAGTGATCTCGCCCGCGAGCACGGCGCGGCCCTCGTGCAGGGCAGCCGTCCCGGACCGGGCCGGGCCCGTCGCCCGCGCGTGATCGCGGGCAGCACGCTCGCGCTGGCGGGCGTCGGCGCGGCGATCGCGCTCGTCCTGACCTCAACCTCGAGCACGCCGGCGTCCGCCGCCGTTACCGTTGCGAAGGTCAGCGATGGCTCGATACTGGTGACGCTCAATCAACCTGGATCCCAGGCGATCTCCCAGGCAGACCAGAAGCTCGCCGCAATGGGGTTCCACGAGGGGATCGTGATTTATATGGGGTCCGGTCCGGCAGCCGTCAGCGGCCCGGTCACCTGTACGCCGGAGCCGGGTATACCGAACCAGCCAACGGTGAAGGTTCTCGTGGGCACGAACGGCACGGAGGTCATCAACCCGGGCGCCACCCCGGGCAACACAGGCGTCGGCACCTGGCACCTCAAGTCCTGCAACCTCGCGAGTGACAACAGCGGCACCGGCAACACGGGCGCCGGGTGACCTGGTGAGGATCGCCGGCGCTCGCCCGGAACGAGCGTCGGCGATGACCCGGCTAGCGGTCCGGCCCCCGGCTGATGGCGGGGGCCGGACCGCTGTGTGGTGGCCGTGGTCGATCGTCGCCGCCGCGGTCGGGTGGAACCTCGTGAACCTGCGGGCGCTCACGCTCAACGTCGCGTACTTCAACGACAGCACGATGCACGAGCAGATGGTGCGGTTCGCGACGGCGCAGCTGCGCGCCGGGCACCTGCCGCTCACGAGCTGGTTCCCGTTCCTCGGGGAGGGGTCGCCGCAGTTCCTGCATTACCAGAGCCTGCCGGCGATCCTGACCGGGCTGGCGGGCCTCGCGGTTGGCCCCGGCGTGGCGTTCCGCTGGTCGCTGTACCTGCTTTTGTCGCTGTGGCCGGTCAGCGTCTACCTGGCGGCCCGCGCGTTCGGGGCGGGCCGCCCGGCGGCGGCCGCTTCGGCCGCGATGGCTCCGTTCCTGATGAGCGCCACGGGGGTCGGCTACGAGCAGGGCGCCTACGTGTGGATGGGGTACGGCGTCTGGACGCAGCTGTGGGCGTCGTGGACGCTGCCGCTCGCGTGGGGCTGGAGCTGGCGGGCGATCCGCGACGGGCGCGGCTACCTCCGGGCGATCGGTCTGACCGCGCTCACCGTCGCGCTGCACTTCGAGACCGGCTACCTCGCGCTTTCGGTGCTGCTCGTCTGGCCGCTCGTCGCCGGCCGGCCCCTCGTGACCCGGCTGCGGCGGGCCGCGGTCCTCCTCGGCGGTTCGCTGCTCGCATCGGCGTGGGTGATCGTCCCGCTCCTGGCGCAGCGGCCGTGGGCGGCGGTCAACGAGCCGCTGCAGGGCAGCGGACTCGTCAACGGCTACGGCGCGCGTCAGGTGATGCACTGGCTGCTCTCGGGGCAGCTGCTCGACTCCGGCCGGCTGCCCGTCGTGACCGTGTTCGCGGCGCTCGGGCTCGCACTGGCGGGGCTGGCCTGGTCCTCGTCCCCCGACGGCCGCGCCCTGCTGGCCGCGCTCGCGGTGTGCCTGCTGTTCGCGTTCGGCCGCACGACGTTCGGGTCGCTCGTCGACGTGATCCCTGGCAGCGCCGACCTCTTCTTCCGCCGCTTCATGATGGGCGTGCAGCTCGCCGCGCTGCTGCTCGCCGGCCGGGGAGCGGCGTGGCTGGCGGCGAGATGCATGCGGTTGCTCGAATCCCGGGTTCCGCGCTGGCGGACCGGCCTGTCCCCGGCTGTTGTTCTCGTCGCGGCGGTCGCGGTGCTCGCGCCTGCGTGGCTTCAGCTCGGCGCCTACGACCGCCAGGACACCGCCGCGATCGCGGCCCAGCGCCGCGCGGACAGCACGGAGGGCGCCGACCTCGATCGCCTCATCGCGGTGATCGAACGCGATGGCGGCGGCCGGACGTACGCCGGGATGCCGTCGAACGCGGGTCAGGACTTCACCGTCGGGTCGGTGCCCGTGTTCAAGTACCTGGAGAGCCGCGACGTCGACGAGGTCGGATACACGCTGCGGACAGCGTCGCTGATGACCAGCCCGGAGTACTATTTCGACGACCGGGACCCCTCCGACTACCGGCTGTTCGGGATCCGCTACCTCATCCTTCCCGCCCGCGACCGGCCGCCGGTGCCCGCGCGGCTGACGATGCGCTCCGGCCCCTACTGGCTGTGGACGATCAACGGCGGCGGCTACCTCCAGGCCGGCCAGATCGTCGGCGAGATCTCGGCGAACCGGACGAATGTGGGTGCCCGCAGCGTTCCGCTACTTCATTCCGGGCTCGCGGCGGACGACGCGTATCTCGGTGTCAGGTACGGGTCCGGCGGCGGGGATGGCCCGCTGCCGGCGGTGCGAAGCCAATCCTCCGCCGGCACGGTGATCGCGGAAAGCGCCGACCTCGATGACGGCGAGGCCTCGGCGACGGTACGGATGCGCCAGCCCGGAGTCGCGGTGCTCAGCGCCTCCTATGACCCTGGGTGGACGGCAACCGTGAACGGCCGGCAGCAGCCTATCCGGATGGTGGCGCCGGCGCTCGTCGCCGTCGACGTCCCCGCGGGCACAGACCACGTCGTGTTCCGCTACCACGGGTACGGCGACTACCTGGCGTTGCTCTCGCTGAGCGGCCTCACCCTCGCCATGGTCGCCGTCGCGCCGACGTGCGTGGGGTACGCGAGGCGTCGCCGCGACGCGAAAGAAGCGCCGCGTGCCGCTGAAGGCCGGCGAGATCATCAAACTGCCCGGGACTGACGGCTGGTATCTCATTGCGACCAGAGGAAGCCACCGGCTGTACAAACACCCGGATAAGTCCGACGTCTCCGCCGGAACACTGGCGGGCCGGGAAATACGCAGCTATGACGGCTTCAAGATCCCATTGGACTACCTAGAAGTGATGGTCACCGGACGCACACCCTGGACTGCCCAGGTCTATACCAACTGAACTGCATGCCACGCCAGGGGCCAGCTGACGGCCACTGCCGGCGAACTCGTCCGGTGAGGCCAGTCAGCCATCCCCGGCCCTGACGCCAGCGCCGTGAAACCGGCAACGATGCGGCCCGCTCACGGCACTCAACGGCCAACGCGCACGATCAAACGATCTGCGCACCCAGATCAGCAGCATCAATTCAACCACGAGCACGCATACTCGGCATCGTTCGGCGCGCTCCCGATGCGAATGACAATGCTGAATTGACGATCGTTGCGACCGTTAGTGACATGCAGTCTGACGCATAAGTATACGAGCTCGAAACGCCCTCTATTCGGCATGTGAGTAAGACTTGGGGCAGTGCGCCGCGGCTGAGATTGCTGACGGGCGCGCGGGCGCACGTCGATCTCGGGCCGCGGCCCGGTGCGGCGGTCCCCGGCGCAGCGCCCCGTCACCCGGTCATGGCTCGTGTCACGGCCGGTCCTGCATGATGCGGTCGTAGGTGCGGCGGGCGCGGGCGCTGCGGGCGCTGGCGCCGTACAGGCGCAGCATCTGCGGGGAGGACCAGCCGTTGAGCTCCATCAGGTCCCCCTCGGCCCCGCCGCGGTCCAGCCAGGTGTGGCTGAAATGGTGCCGGAACCGGTGCGTCCAGGCATCCACCCCGCACTGCCGACGCGGCGCGCGATCATCGGGTAGTAGTCCGGCCGTCCGGGCCGTCACCGGGCAGCCGGACCGCGACCGCGATCACGTCCTTGCCGACATCGATCGCCGCGCACCGCTGATACACCACCTGCATGCCTGCCTCCTCGGGAAAGGACCACGACACGCACGTCGCCCGCGGAGTTCCGCAGGAAATTAAGGAAACTGATACTGGCGTTCGCGACGCAACCGGGAACACCCGGAAGACACGGACTCCAGCGTCAATCTAGTGCACGGTCTCACGAAGCCAAGCTCGGCCGACGTCGGCGGGCCACGTACGCACTGCCATTCTCATCCCCGAGGGGGAGCCGCAGGGTCCCTTTATCTAGTGCCGTAACCGGCAACGTTGGTTTTGCCCTGTCCCGCGAGCCGCGATGAGTTCTGCGGCGTCCGGCGGTCGTACTGTCGAACCCGTTACCGAGGAGGACTTCTGATGCGCAGCGTGACCTATTCGATGGGCGTCTCACTTGACGGCTACATCGTCGGGCCGGACGGCGGCTTCGACTGGACGGCGCCCGA
>JBKQQQ010001010.1:0-3111 GCA_052144275.1 Streptosporangiaceae bacterium | reverse complement strand
CCAGGAAGGCGTACTTGCTGAGCAGCACGAACAACGCAGCTCCCGCGGCCGACAGGGCGTTCGTGCGCAGGCCTGCAACCGCACCCGCCACTACCGTTCCAGGGCGTGACCGGC
This sequence comes from Streptosporangiaceae bacterium, assembly GCA_052144275.1. GTDB lineage: Bacteria > Actinomycetota > Actinomycetes > Streptosporangiales > Streptosporangiaceae > Palsa-504. The sequence continues at coordinate 2,997 of JBKQQQ010001010.1, read as the reverse complement.
CCGCACCCGCACCCTGCGCCACAGCCAGAACAGCATGTCAAGCGGCAGGTGGGGCGGGGCCTGCGGCCTGTGGTGCATCTCGATATGGCACGCCGTCAGACCGGAGCCGCAGGCGTCCCTGCGGCTCCGGCTTGTCTGGCAAGAGAACTAGCTGACGACGATACCCGCGGGTGCGGCGCCGCCGGGCAGCCGGAACGGGGAGGTTCCCAGCTCGGTCAGGTTGCCGCCGTTGACGGCGAACGCGGCGACCGCGTGGGCCTTGCTCTGATCGACATACAGGAAGCCGCCGTCCGGGCTCAGCCGGGCGTCGACCGCGCCGGCATTGGGCCCGCCGGCCGAAGTGCTGGCCGGCAGCAGGGTGAGCACGCCGTTGGCGGCGATCTGGTAGGCGGAGAGCGTCCCCGATGCGGTGTTCACGGTGAACAGGAACTGGCCGTCATGGGTGATCTCTACCCAGCACGGGGCCATCTGGTGGTCCGGGAACGGGGAGCCTCCGATCGAGGACAGGTTGCCGTTCCGGTGGTCTCTGAACGCCGAGACGGTGCCGCTGTCCTTGGCGGTGTTGTGGGCGTTGGACACGAATAGCTGATCCGGGTTGGCCGGGCGGAACTCGCTGCCGAACGGGCCCAGACCCTGGGCCGGGAACGGCGATCCGGGAGCGGCGGTCAGCCGCCCGCCGGAGCCGACGGTGAAGCTGTCGATCAGGGAGGGCCCGACCTCAGTGCCGGCCAGCTTGGTACCGGTGCTGTTGAACAGCACATCACCAGGCGCGGCGTCGGAGGCCAGCGTCACTGTCGACCCGGGGATGCGGAACAGGTGGCCGCCCAAGCCGAGCCGGAAGCCGGTGTAGTTGCTGTGACCGGCCCCGGAGTTGGCCACGTAGACCAGGTCACCGTAGACCGCGAGGCTGTCGGGCAGCACGCCGTGGGAGGAGACGACACCGCCGGGCACGAGGCTGAGGGAGCCACCGGAATGGACCCGCAGCACCGAGATCTGGTTGCTGCCCGCATCAACGGCGATCAGGAACCGGCCGTCCGCCGAGAATTGCAGCGCGCCCTGCGAGGCCAGCCCAGAGCCGGTCCCGGCCCCGCCGGCCCAGAACGGGGACTCGGCCTCGGGGGTCAGCGTGCCATCTGCGTGGCGGTCAAACGCCCCGATCGTGTTGGCTGGTTTGGTGTTGTCATTGACGTAGACGTGCCCGACCACCGGGGACGGACCGTTCGACGCCGAAGCGGACGCGGACGCGGGGACCGCCACGGCCGCGGCCGCCGCCAAGCCGAGCACCAGCACGCCCGACCTACCGCGATTCAGGAGGCGCGTTGCCTGTCGTGTTGCGATTTCGGCCGGGACGGCCGTCCGCCCATGCCGATGTGATACAAACTTCATCTGCTTCCCTTTCCTTCCGGCGACCCGGAACCGGGTCGGCGGCGCACGCCGCCACGATGTTTGCTCACCATGTATTCGTGGCCGACGACGGCAAGGTTTCCTTCAATCCGGCACAAAGACGAACAGCAGGTCCGCTCGCACCGGTCCGGGGGCCGTGCGGTGGGATACCGCACCCAGGCTCGCAGGTTTTCCATTACCGGCGAAGCGCGAGGCATGAGGCCGGCTGCGATCCAGCACCCCCTCGACCAAGATCCTGCAGCTCGCCGCCGAACACGACACCTCCCCCGAGGCCGCTGACTGACCGCCCCACGATGGCATCATTGGGTGATAAAAAAGGAGGCGACCGCGATGCCCGCGATCGACATCCCTGACCCGCTGCCGCCCGCGATCACCCCGCCCCGCACGGTCATCGAGTTCCTCATCGGCCAAGACCTCGACGGGTATGGCGGCGCCTGCCTGGTCGCCCGCACCTGGCACTGGGTCCTGCGCGGATTTGGACCCGAGCCGATCAGCCGCATGGACTGGTCGCAATTCGACGACGACGGGCCGCCATCGGCTGCCACCCTCGCCGCGGAAAGTACCGCAATGAGCCGCCGCTGTACCCGCACACCCCGTGGCCTGAGCTCAATGAGGCCAGGTTCGCCTGCTGGCTGTGCACCCCCGTGCCCGGAGATGAAGTACCGCTGCGGTTCCGCCCCTGGGACGCCGCGCCCGCGCGGGCCCGTGGGGACTACTACCGTGGATGAGCCTGGGCCCCGGGCGACAGTGAGATCGGGGCGGCTTTGGGGGGACACATGCTCGCGGACATGTCTGGGCGTGCCGCGCTGATCACTGGCGCGGGCTCCGGCATCGGCAGGGCCAGCGCCATCGCATTTGCCGCTGCTGGCGCTTCGGTGGCACTGGTCGACATCGACGCCGATGGCCTCGAGGACACCGCGGCCATCGTCAAGGCGACGGGGCAGCGCGCCGAGGTATTCATGGCAGACGTCACGGACCTCCGGGCCGTTACCACGGCAGTCGAGGATGCCGCGGGAGTCTTTGGCAGGCTCGACGCGGCGCACAACAACGCCGGCGTTCCAGGACCCTACGTTCCCCTCGATGAGTACGAGGAGGACGACTTCATGCGCGTCCTCCAGGTTGACCTTGTCGGCGTCTGGCGGTGCATGCGGGCCGAGATCCGCTGCATGCGTACCCAGCGGTCGGGCGCCATCGTCAACACATCCTCAATGCTCGGGGGGGCCGCGATGCCTGACAACAGCGCCTATATCGCCGCCAAGCACGGCGTGCATGGCCTGACCCGCGCGGCGGCCCTCGAACTCGGCGGCACGGGGATCCGCGTCAACGCCATTGCCCCGGGCGTGACCCGGACGAGGATGACCTCGGGGGTCAGCGACGAGCTGCTCCGCCGGGTACCGCTGGCCCGGATCGCGGAGCCCGAGGAGATCGCTGCGGCCGCGGTGTGGCTGTGCTCGCCCGCGGCCTCGTACATCACCGGGTCGGTGCTAGTCGCCGACGGCGGCTGGCTCGCCGGCTGAAGGCACCCTCTGATCGGAGCCGCCCATGAGACGCCAAGAAAGCAACTCGCAGCCGATGTCAGCCGAGCCAGCAGGC
>JBKQQQ010001009.1:0-7611 GCA_052144275.1 Streptosporangiaceae bacterium | reverse complement strand
TTCGGCGCGCTGCTGCGCGTCTTCTACGTGGCGTTCGGCACCGTGAGCTGGTCCTGGCGGCCCGCGTTCTGGGTGGTCGCCGTCCTGACAATTTTGGTCGGCGCCGTCATCGCCGTCACCCAGACCGACGTCAAGCGGCTTCTCGCCTACTCCTCGATCGCGCACGCCGGGTTCGTCCTGACGGCGGTCATCGCGACCAGCGTCGCGGGGCTGTCGAGCAGCCTGTTCTACCTGGCCACCTACGGTCTGACCACGGTGGGCGCGTTCGCGGTGATCACCTTGGTGCGCGACCCCGGCGGCGAGGCCGGGCACCTGTCCAGGTGGGCGGGCCTGGGCCGCAGGTCGCCTCTGGTGGCGGGTATCTTCGCGCTGTTCCTGCTTGCTTTCGCGGGCATACCGCTGACCAGCGGATTCACCGGGAAGTTCGCCGTCTTCTCGGCCGCGATCGCCTCGGGCGAGACAGCGCTCGTGATCGTCGGCGTGCTGAGCAGCGCGATCGCGGCGTTTTTCTATGTCCGCGTGATCGTGCTGATGTTCTTCAGCGACCCGATCCCCGACGGACCCGAAGTGGTGGTGCCGAGCGTGTTCACCGGCACCGCGGTCGGGCTCGGCGTCGCGGCGACCCTGGTGTTCGGCATCCTGCCGGAACCGCTCCTGAGCCTGGCCAGCCATGCGGCGAATCAGCTGTTCGTTGCCTAAGAGGCAGGCCGGATTGGCTACGCGGTGCCGGGCCCTGGTTGGTCCGGCGCAGAACGGGCATACTCGAAAGTTCGAGGCGTTCGCGCGTGCCGATGACGTGGAGAGCATGTGATCACCGCAGTTCCCGTGGATTTCCCGGACTCCGCCCTCGCGGCGGAGGTGCTTGACGACCTGATCCGGGTCGAGGAGTCGCTGGCCACCACGGCGCACCCCGACGACGAACTGCTGACCGAGGCGTCCAGGCACCTCATCGCGGCCGGGGGCAAGCGCTTCCGCGCCATGCTCGTGCTGCTGGCCGCGCAGTTCGGTGATCCGAAGGACCCGCGGGTCATCCAGGCGGCGGTCGCGATCGAACTCACCCACCTGGCCACGCTGTTCCACGATGACGTCATGGACGAGGCCCTGGTGCGCCGCGGCCACCCGTCGGTCAACTCCCGGTGGAACAACTCGGTGGCCATCCTGACCGGGGACTTCCTTTTCGCCCAGGCCTCCCAGATCCTGGCCGAACTCGGCCCGGAAGCCGTCAAGATCCAGGCCGAGACGTTCACCCGGCTGGTCACCGGGCAGATGGCCGAAACCGTCGGCGCGCGCCCCGGTCAGGATCCGCTGGACTTCTACATGCACGTCATCACCGAGAAGACGGGATCGCTGATCGCCGCGTCCGGCCGCTTCGGCGCCCTGTTCTCCGGCGCTCCGGTGCAGGTCGCCGACCGGATCGCCGCCGCCTGCGAGCAGGTCGGCGTGGCGTGGCAGCTTTCCGATGACGTGATCGACATCGCGAGCAACTCCGCGCAGTCGGGCAAGACCCCAGGGACCGACCTGCGCCAGGGCGTGCGGACGCTGCCGGTGCTCTACGCGCTGCGCTCGCCGGTGCAGTCGCCGGCGGACGTGCGGCTGCGCTGGCTGCTCGACGAGGCGGACCTGACCGACGAGGCGCTGCTCAACGAGGCGCTCACGCTGCTGCGCGGCCACCACGCGATGAAGGAGTCCCGCGCCGACGTGCTGCACTGGGTGCACGAGGCCAGGGCCGGGATCAATGCGCTGCCCGACATGCCGGCCCGCGCCGCCTTCCTGGCGCTATGCGGCTTCGTGGAGAAGCGAACCGGCTGAGTTTGCCGGGCCTGGCGGTCGGCTACGCCACGGTAGGCACAGGCGGTCGTGCTAGGTTGCCAAGACGATGACCGGAGCATGGACGCATGACAGCCTCCGGCCGCGCGCCGAGGGTCCGCTCCGGCCGCGCGCGGACGGGGAGCGGACCCGCGACGCGATCTTGCGCGCCGCCGCCACGCTGGCCACCGTCGACGGGCTGGACCGCCTCTCCATTGGCAACCTGGCCGATTTCCTCGGCATGAGCAAGAGTGGCCTGTCCGCCCATTTCGGTTCCAAACAGGAGCTCCAGCTGGCGACCGTGACCGAGGCGGCCCGGATATTCGACGAGGAAGTCGTGCGGCCGGCGCTGGCGGCTCCGACCGGCCTCGGCCAGCTGACCGCGGTGTGCGAGGCGTTCTTCGAGCACCTGGAGCGCCACATCTACCCCAGCGGCTGTTTCTGGGCCAGCGCGATCCTGAAGATAAGCACACCACCGGGCCCAGTCAAGGACCTGGTCGCCGGGTTCCAGGCTCGGTTCGGCGATCTTATTCGCGGCTTCGCGGCGGCCGCCCTGGCCAGGAGGGAACTCCCGGCGGGCGAGGATCCTGATCGGCTGGCCTTCGAGCTGAACGGCATCATGCTAGCCGCCGACACCAACCTGGTCGTGCATCACGACCCCGCCGTGCTTGACCTCGCCCGGCAGATCGTGCACCAGCGGCTCGGGGTCAGCGAGCGCTGAACCTGGTCAGCCGACTTCCCAGGTGTCGTTGCCCGCCAGCAGGGCGGCCAGGTCGCCGGGGCCGCTCCGGCTGCGGGCGGCGTCGATCTGCTCCGCCATCAGCTGGTCGTAGCTCGGCTGCTCCACGTTGCGGAAGACTCCCACCGGGGTGTGCCGGAAGTCCGCCGCGTCCAGCCGGGACAGCGCGAACGCGTAGGACGGGTCGGGCCGGTGCGCGTCGTGCGTGATCAGCGTGTCCTCTTCGGCCGCGGTCACCTCGACCGGCTCGAGCTCGCCGTGGCGGCCGAAACGCAGGCCCTTTGATCCCGCCCCGAAGCGGACCGGCTCTCCGTGCTCGAGCTTGATCAGCCGTTCGGCGGTCGCGTCGGCCTCCTTGAGCGGGGCGAACGCGTCGTCGTTGAAGATGGGGCAGTTCTGGTAGATCTCGATGAATGCGGCGCCCTGATGGTCGGCGGCGGCGCGCAGCACCGAGGTCAGGTGCCTGCGGTCGGAGTCGATCGTCCTGGCTACGAAGCTCGCGTCCGCGCCGAGCGCCAGCGACACCGGGTTGAACGGGTGATCCAGCGAGCCGAACGGCGTGGACTTGGTGACCTTGCCCCGCTCTGAGGTCGGCGAGTACTGGCCCTTGGTCAGCCCGTAGATCCTGTTGTTGAACAGCAGGATCTTGATGTTGACGTTGCGCCGCAGCGCGTGGATCAGGTGGTTGCCGCCGATGGACAGCGCGTCGCCGTCACCGGTGATGACCCAGACCGACAGGTCAGGCCGGGACGTCGCCAGTCCGGTGGCGATGGCCGGGGCGCGGCCGTGGATGGAATGCATCCCGTAGCTGTTCACGTAGTAGGGCAGCCGGGATGAGCAGCCGATCCCCGAGATGACGACGATGTTCTCTCGCGGCACCTCGAGCTCGGGCAGGAACGCCTGGAAGGCGGCCAGGATGGCGTAATCCCCGCAGCCGGGGCACCACCGCACCTCCTGGTCAGATTTAAAATCTTTAGCCGCCGAACGGGTGGCGGCTCGCGGCACCAGGGTCAGCGACGCCAGCCGGTGCCCTTCGCCATCGCCGACGGCAGCTTTGCCGACGGCAGCTTTGCCGACGGCTGGCCCGCCGTGGCCGTTCGTCTCAGGCATGCCCGATCACATCCTCTATGACACCGGCGAGCTCGGCCGCCCGGAAGGGCAGGCCGCGGACCTGGTTGTAGGAGATCACGTCGACCAGGAAGCGGCCGCGCAGCACCAGCGCGAGCTGGCCCAGGTTGATCTCTGGCACCAGGACCTTGTCGTAGCGGCGGAGCACGTCCGCCAGGTTCGGCGGGAACGGGTTGAGATGACGCAGGTGAGCCTGGGCGACGCTGTGCCCCGCGTTCCGCACCCGGCGTACCGCGGCGCCGATGGAGCCGAAGGTGGATCCCCAGCCCAGCACCAGGACGCGGGCGGTGCCGTCCGGGTCGTCCACCTCGACCGGTGCCAGGTCGGCCGCGATCCCGTCGATCTTGGCCTGGCGCAGCCGGACCATGCGGTCGTGGTTGTCGGGGTCATAGGAGATCGTGCCGGTGATGTCGGCCTTCTCGATGCCGCCGATCCTGTGCTCCAGGCCGGGGGTGCCCGGGATCGCCCAGGGCCGGGCCAGGGTCACCGGGTCCCGGCGGAACGGCTCGAACTCGCCCGTGTCCCCGTTCTCATCCGGGCCGGCTGGCTTGGCGAAGGCGAACTCGGCGCTCAGGTCGGGCAGGCTGGCGGTGTCCGGGATGCGCCACGGCTCGGAGCCGTTGGCGAGGTAGCCGTCGGAGAGCAGGATCACCGGGGTCCGGTACTTGACCGCGATCCTGGCCGCCTCGATCGCCGCGTTGAAGCAGTCCGCCGGGCTGGCGGCGGCGATCACCGGCACGGGTGACTCCCCGTTCCGGCCGAACATCGCCTGCAGCAGGTCGGCCTGCTCGGTCTTCGTCGGCATGCCGGTGGACGGCCCGGCGCGCTGGATGTCGCAGACGATCAGCGGCAGCTCGACCGACACGGCCAGGCCGACGGTCTCGGCCTTCAGCAGCATGCCGGGTCCTGAGGTGCTGGTCACGGCCAGCGAGCCGCCGAACGAGGCGCCGAGCGCCGCGCCGACAGCGGCGATCTCGTCTTCCGCCTGGAACGTGCGCACGCCGAACCGCTTGTGCTTGGCCAGCTCGTGCAGGATGTCCGAGGCCGGGGTGATCGGGTAGGAGCCGAGGAACAGCGGCAGCCCGGCCAGCTGGGACGCCGCGACGAGCCCGTAGGCCAGCGCGGTGTTGCCGCTGATATTCCGGTAGGTGCCGGCCTTAAGCGGCGCGGGCGCGATCTCGTACCTGACCGAGAAGGCCTCGGTGGTCTCGCCGAAGTTCCAGCCGGCTCCGAACGCGGCCACGTTCGCCGCCATGATCTCCGGCTTGCTGGCGAACTTGGCCTTGAGGAAGCCCAGGGTGCCATCCGCCGGCCGGTCGTAGAGCCAGGACAGCATGCCGAGCGCGAACATGTTCTTCGCCCGCTCGGCGTCCTTCCTGGTGATATCGAAAGCCTCCAGGGCCTTGACGGTCATCGAGGTGATCGGCACGGCGTGCACATTGTACTGCTCGAGCGAGTTGTCCTCGAGCGGGCTTCCCTCGTAGCCGACCTTGGTCAGGTTCCGCTTGGTGAACTCGTCGGTGTTGACGATCAGGTCACGGCCCGGCGGCAGGTCCTTGATGTTGGCCTTCAGCGCGGCGGGGTTCATCGCGATGAGGACGTCCGGCGCGTCGCCCGGCGTGAGGATGTCGTGGTCAGCGAACTGCAGCTGGAAACTCGAGACGCCTGCGAGAGTGCCGGCCGGGGCCCGGATCTCGGCCGGGAAATTCGGCATGGTGGACAGGTCGTTGCCGAAGACCGCCGTCTCCTGGGTGAACCTGTCTCCGGCGAGCTGCATGCCGTCACCAGAATCGCCGGCGAACCTGATGATGACGTGATCGAGCTTCTGGACCTGCTTGGTCACAGCTGGAAGACCTCCTCCGCACACCGCGGCCGGGCGCTCACCTGGCACCACCCCCCACGGCGTGGGGCATCAGTTAGGACGGTACAAATATTACGCCGGAACAGGCGCTGGAACGCCTCTAAGACCCGTGATATTCCCAGGCTGGTGCTCGGCCTGGCGCCGCCAATGTAGTTTGTGACAGATTCCGGTAAGAACCTCGTCGCCAGGTGTCGGCGCGTGTCTCGCTGTTCCGCGTAGCACGCCCCGGCTCCCGGTGCCCCGGCAAGGGGCGTGTCACGCGCCTGCGGGAACGTTGTCATCATGCCACTGCCGGGACGTGAGTGTGGCCACTGGGAGGTAGATGGCCGTGCGCGGTCATGCGCTGCGGACAGCCGAACTGGCTGGCGCGGCCGCCGGGCTGGCCACGTCAGTGGTCCTGCTGATCGCTGGCTGCGCCCTCCTCGGGGTCGCGGCAGCCGGCGCGGGCGGCGCGGTCGTCGCGATCGTGATCGCGGCGCTGCTTGTGGTGGCCGTCTTCGCCAGCTGCGACCGCCTGGCGCTGTCCGCGATGCTGGCCCGGCCGGTCAGCGAGGTGGAGCAGCCCGAGCTTTACCGCCTCGTGCGGGAGCTGAGCAAGGCCGGGCGGCTGCCGGTGCCGCGCCTGTACCTGTCGCCGGCCGACCAGCCGAACTCGTTCGCCGTCGGCCGCGGCCCGCGTACCGCCACCGTCTGCTGCACGGAGGGCCTGCTCCGGGTGCTCGACGAGGCCGAGCTGCGCGGCGTGCTCGCGCACGAACTCGCGCACGTGTCCAGCCGGGACGTCCTGGCCTCATCGGTGTCCGCGGGCCTGGCGACCGCCATCACGTTCCCGGCCGGCCTGGCCAGGTTCGTCCGGCTCGGTAAGCCCGCTGGCTCCGGCCCCGTGGCCGTTGGCTCTGCTGCCTCGGGTTCTGCTGCCGCTGGTTCTGTTGCCGCTGGCTCTGCTGGCTCTGCCTCTGCTGCCTCTGCCTCTGCTGCCTCTGCCTCTGCTGGCTCCGACCGGGGCTCGGGCCTCGGCCTGGTCGAGACGCTGCTGATGCTGGTGTTCGGCCCGGTTGCCGCGATCGTCGTCCGGCTGGCGGTGACCCGGGAGCGTGAGTACCGGGCCGACGCGTCGGGCGCCCTGCTGTCCGGGGATCCGCTGACGCTGGCGAGCGCCCTGCGCAAGATCGACGCCGGGACGGCCGAGCTGGCGCTCGCCCCGGACGGGCCGCGGACCTCAGTCGGCCACCTGATGATCGCCTCCCCGTTCCGCCCCGAGGGCTTCGCCCGGCTGTTCCTGACGCATCCGCCCACCGGCGAGCGAGTCCGCCGGCTAGAGGCGCTGGCCGGCTACCGCCGCTGAGCGCCGTTTCAGCGGTAGTTGACGAACTGCAGGGCGAAGTCGAACTCCTTGCCCTTCAGCAGGGCGATGACCGCCTGCAGGTCGTCCTTCTTCTTCGCCGAGACGCGAAGTTCCTCGCCCTGGACCTGAGCCCGAACGCCCTTCGGGCCTTCGTCCCTGATGATCTTCGAGATCTTCTTGGCGTTGTCCTGGGTGATGCCCTCCTTGAGGGCCACGCTCATCCGGTACTCCTTTCCGGAAAGCCTGGGGTCGTCCGGATCCAGGGTCTTGAGTGATACGCCGCGCTTGACCAGTTTGTCCTTGAAGACGTCGAGGACGGCCTTGGCGCGCTCTTCGCTGTTGGCGCGGATGTCGACGGCGTGCTCGCCGGACCAGGCGATGGACGCGCCGACGCCGCGGAAGTCGAACCGCGTGCCGATCTCCTTGGCCGCCTGGTTCAGCGCGTTGTCCACTTCCTGGCGGTCAAGCTTGGACACGATGTCAAAAGAAGACTCTTGGGATGCCACGGCTCCAAGGCTAGACGCGGCCGGGCAGGCCGTCACGCCGAACGCGCCGCGACGCCGGCCCGGTGCGGCTGAAATGCCGTCGGCTAACCGTCCGGTCTCGTCTTGGGCTATCCTTCTCTGTGCCGCCCACGCTGGCGGTACACGGCAGGTTGCCCGAGTGGCCAAAGGGAGCGGTCTGTAAAACCGTCGGCTCAGCCTACGTTGGTTCGAACCCAACACCTGCCAC
>JBKQQQ010001008.1:0-4621 GCA_052144275.1 Streptosporangiaceae bacterium | reverse complement strand
CTGGCCGGCGTGAGGGCGTGGAAACCGAGATTCACCGCGACCTGACCACGCTGGCGCGCAACAACGCGATCAGCGATGCCCTCGTGGTCAGCGCCGAAGAAGATCTGGCCCAGGTCATCGCCGACGTCCAGGACCTCGGCATGCGGGTCACTCTGGTGCATCTCGCCGTGGACGGCAACTGGACCATCTCCCGCGCCCTGCGTCAGGAATCCGACGACATCATCGAGATCGGCGGCGACCACCTGCGGCCCTATGTGGAGCTGATCGCCGGAGCCGAGCCCGTCCATACGGATGAGGACGGCGATCTCGCCGTGGCCAGGCCGCTGGCCAACGGACACTCGACGGCGGGCGCGGCGTCCTACCAGCAAGTGCCCGCGTCGTCCGGGAACCACGCGCCGCCCGCCATCTACACCGCGCCGGTCGTGGCCGAGTACCAGCGGCCCGCGCTGCAGCTGCCGCGGGTGGCGACACGCGACGCACGCGAGTCCCGTGACGGCCGTGACGCGCGCGATGGGCGTGACGCGCGCGATGGGCGTGACGGCCGGGACGCGCGCGACGCTCGGGAGTCCCGCGACGACCGGGCCCGCGACGAGCGACCCGCGCCGCCTGTCGTCAACGGCGACGCGCCGCCGCCCGCCCGCCAGGACATCCCGGCCCGCCAGGACATCCCCGCCCGGCCCGACATCTACGCCCCGCCGGTGACCAACGCGCGGAGCCGGCCGGACCGGCAGGAACCGGCGCCGCAGAACCCGGCCGCCCGCGCCCGCGCCGCCGAAGAGGCCGCCAATTACTCTCCCGGCCCAGGACCGGGTCCGGGGTCCGGGCCTGGCGCGCAGGGCACGCCCGAGGCGGGACCGGTGGCGTCCGGGCTCGCCGGGGCGCCGGGCCTGCCTGGCGTCTCCGGGGCCGAAGCCGGCCAGTCCTCTCCCGGGCAGCTGCGGCGCCTGCCTTCCTCGCGTAACGCGGCGAACCAGGGCCAGCCCGGGCCGATGGGCGGCACCGGCCATTCTGGGGTTTCCGGGCATTCGGGGGTTTCCGGGTCCACCCCGATGCCGGGCCAGCACGGCGGCCAAGGCCAGGGATTGGCCCGCAGCGCCCCCTACAGCGGGCCGCAGCCGATCGTGAATCCGGCCAACTCCGGCTACCAGAACGCGGGTTCTCCGGTTTCTGGCGGTTCTGGGGTCGGGGTCTCGCTGTCCGACGCCGTGCAGGCAGCGCACGAGGAGGGCCAGGAGTTCGGCGGTTCGGTGGCCAGGGACGCCCCGGCGCTATGGCTGGAGGCGGTGCTGGCCAGGAAGCCGCGCATGCCCTCCGACCTCGAGGCCCGGCTGCTGCAGGGCTCGGCGCTGCCGATCGATTTCTTGCTGCACGACGAGGTCAGGCACGCACTGCGCCGGGGTTTCTGGGACGCACTCGAGCGTACCCGCCGGTAAAACGAAGGACGCCCGGATTGTCCACGGCATCGGTGGGTAGGGTGTTGAACGTGGTCGCGCTGTCCGGGGAGCTGTTTGACACCATCGAGGTGAATGCAGCGCGCACGGGCAACCACAAGCGGGCCGCGGTCCGGATGAGCCGGCTGGCTGTCCAGGCCACGCCGAGCGGCATGTCCCGGGCCGAGGCGCATGTGCGGGCGGGCGAGCAGTGGCTGCTCGCCGACGATCCCGAGGCGGCGGTGGAAGAGTTCCGCCAGGCGATCGCGGACGCCGGGCCGACCTTCGACGACCCGAGAGTTCCGCTGGCCCGCGCGATGTTCGCGCTGGGCAGCGCGGCCGACGCCGACGCGCTGATCCGCGAACTGCGGGAGTCCGACGCCAGGAACCTTCCGCGCACCTGTGACCTGGTGGCCGAACTGCTCACCGAGCAGGGCGACCTAGCAGGCGCGCTCGACTGGGCCACGGCCGGGGTCGATGCCTGCATGCGCGGGGACGACCGCGACGAGCTGCAGTTGCTGCTCCGGCTGCGGTACCGGCTCCGCGTCGACCTCGGCATGCCAGAAGACGACTACGACAAGATGCTCGACAACAGAAAGGCCGGGCCTGCGGCAGGAGTCTGAATCCTGCCGGCAGAACCCGGCCCTTGGCGTCAACGTCAGCCAGATCGCGTCAGCTAGGTCGCGTCAGCTAGGTCGGCGCTCGCCGCGCGTGACGCTCAGCGCGTCCCTGGCCTCGTCCAGGTCGACCCGCACCTCGTCGCCGTCGAGGATGTCCCCGGCCAGCAGGGCCTTGGCGAGCTGGTCGCCCACGGCGGACTGGACGAGGCGGCGCAGCGGCCGGGCCCCGTACACCGGGTCGAAGCCGGTCAGCGCGAGCCATTCCCGCGCCGCCGGCGTCACGGTCAGCGTCAGCCTCCGGCCGGCCAGCCGTGCGGCCAGGCGCTCGACCTGCAGGTCGACGATCTGGGTGAGCTCACTGGTCGACAGCGCGTCGAAGACGATCACGTCGTCGAGCCGGTTCAGGAACTCGGGCTTGAACGCGGCCCGGACCGCGGCCATCACCGCGTCCCGCTTGGCCGTCTCGTCCCCGAACGCGGGATCGGCGATGAACTGCGATCCCAGGTTGGAGGTCAGCACCAGGATGGTGTTCCTGAAGTCCACCGTGCGGCCCTGGCCGTCGGTGAGCCGTCCGTCGTCGAGCACCTGCAGCAGGACGTCGAAGACCTCCGGGTGCGCCTTCTCCACCTCGTCGAGCAGCACCACGCAGTACGGCCTGCGGCGGACCGTCTCGGTGAGCTGGCCGCCCTCCTCGTAGCCCACGTAGCCGGGCGGGGCGCCGATCAGCCTGGCGACCGAGTGCTTCTCGCCGTACTCGCTCATGTCGATCCGGACCATGGCCCGCTCGTCGTCGAACAGGAACTCGGCGAGCGCCTTGGCCAGCTCCGTCTTGCCGACGCCGGTCGGCCCGAGGAACAGGAACGAGCCGGTCGGCCGGTCGGGGTCGGACACGCCCGCCCGGGCCCGCCGGACGGCGTCGGAGACGGCCTGCACGGCACGCGTCTGGCCGATCACCCGCCGGCCGAGCTCGGCCTCCATCCGGAGCAGCTTGGCCGTCTCCCCCTCGAGCAGGCGCCCGGCCGGGATGCCGGTCCAGGAGGACACCACGTCGGCCACGTCATCCGGGCCGACCTCCTCTTTCACCATGGGCGGCGTAGCGGAAGGTCCGGCCGCGCCGGTTCCGTCTGATGAGGCCGAACGAGCTGCGGCACTTGCCTCAGCCAGCTGCTCCTTGACCGTGGGGATCTCGCCATACAGGAGCCGGGACGCGGCTTCGTAATCGCCGTCGCGCTGGGCCCGCTCGGCCTGGCCCTCGAGGTCGTCCAGCCGCTTCTTCAGCTCGCCGACCTTGTTCAGACCCGACTTCTCCTGCTCCCAGCGCGCCACCAGCGCGTTCAGCTGCTCCTGGCGGTCGGCCATGGTGGCGCGCAGCCGCTCGAGCCGGTCCTTGCTGGCCGCGTCTTCCTGGTTGGCCAGCGCGAGCTCTTCCATCTTCAGCCGGTCCACGGCGCGCCGCAGCTCGTCGATCTCGACCGGCTGGGAGTCGATCTCCATCCGCAGCCTGGAGGCGGCCTCGTCGACCAGGTCGATGGCCTTGTCCGGGAGGAACCGCGCGGTGATGTACCTGTCGGACAGCGCAGCCGCGGCGACTAGCGCCGCGTCGGAGATCTGCACCTGGTGATGCGCCTCGTAGCGGCCCTTGAGCCCGCGCAGGATCGCGATCGTGTCCTCGACCGAAGGCTCCCCGACGAGCACCTGCTGGAACCGGCGCTCGAAGGCCGGGTCCTTCTCGATCCGCTCCCGGTACTCATCCAGCGTGGTGGCGCCGACCATGCGCAGCTCGCCGCGGGCCAGCATCGGCTTGAGCATGTTGCCCGCGTCCATCGCGCCCTCGGCGGCGCCCGCGCCGACCACGGTGTGCAGCTCGTCGATGAACGTGATCACCTGGCCTTCGCTCTGCCTGATCTCGTCAAGCACGGCCTTGAGGCGCTCCTCGAACTCGCCCCGGTACTTGGCCCCGGCCACCATCGAGCCGAGGTCGAGCGCGATCAGGCGCTTGCCGCGCAGCGACTCGGGGACGTCGCCGGCCACGATCCGCTGGGCCAGGCCCTCGACGACCGCGGTTTTGCCCACGCCGGGCTCGCCGATCAGCACCGGGTTGTTCTTCGTCCGGCGGGAGAGCACCTGGATCACGCGCCTGATCTCGGCGTCCCGGCCGATGACCGGGTCCAGGCTGCCCTCGCGGGCCTGCTTGGTCAGGTCGACGCCGTACTTCTCCAGTGCCTTATAGGTGCCTTCCGGGTCCTGGCTGGTGACCCGGGCGCTGCCGCGGATCTGGCTGAACGCCTCGAGCAGCGCCTCAGGCGTGGCGCCGGCCGCGGTCAGGACGGCCTTCGCGTCACCGCCGTCGGCGGCCAGGCCGACGAGCAGGTGCTCGGTCGAGATGTACTCGTCGCCGAGCTTCTTGGCCCGGCTCGACGCGGTGGCGATCGCCGACTGCAGCGGCCGGGATATGTCCGGGGCGCTGAGCGTGGCGCCGCGGGCGCGCGGCAGCCGGGCCAGGCGCTCCTCGGCCTGCTTGGCGACCAGCGCCGGGTCGGCGCCGACGGCGCGGAGCAGCGGGGTGGTGGT
>JBKQQQ010001007.1:0-3525 GCA_052144275.1 Streptosporangiaceae bacterium | reverse complement strand
GTTTCAGTGCCTGGCTGTGTTTGGCGGCGTAGCTGCCGCGCCGGATGAGCGGGGTTCCACGGGCCCCGCTGTTCCTCCTGGTCGTAGGGTGGCTGGGGCTAAGTTAACCAGCTACCAGCGCATGCAGGCGGCTGATTGCGGAGAGCAGGATGCGGGTCCAGGGCCACTGCGGGCCAGGAGCAGCCGCAGACCAGGTGCCCAGCGACGGCGAAGATCTGCGACCGCAGCCGCTTGGTCTTCAGCGGCGAGGGCAGTGAAAGGCGAGCGTCTAGATCTGGGCCGATAGTTCGCACGCCAGTGCGACGATTTCCGCCACCTGGTTCTGCGCGTAGCCGTGCAGCGGCAGGTTCCGCGGGCCAGTGTCCTTGGCGCTGCGGAAGGTCCTCGCAGCGGGACGGCAGATGATACCTACGCAAGTTCTCGGTGGCACATTTGCAGTTTCAGCGGCAGGGAGGTCTAAGCTTATGTTTTAATATGCATATGTATAGCTTTTGGAGGACCCTACCCTTTCTTGCATACTTGAGAGCAGGACGCGCATAACAGGCCAATCTGCATCCCGCCAGGTCGCGGATAGCGCGAATCAGGAACAACGAATATTCGGCGATCTGAAATTGTTCGAACCAATAACAATGCTCCGTTGGTCACGCTATGCAACTGCGAAGAGCGCTGTCGTTTACAGACTTCAGCGCAGAAGGATCAGCGCATCCGAGCGCTCAGCCGGACACCGTTAGGTGACGACGGTCTAACGCCGCCCCTCGGTAAGCCCGAGCGGTTCGGCGATAGCGACATCCGAGGCATCGGTGACTCCCAGCGGAAGGTGCTCATACGTATTCACCAGGTCGGCGATCCGCGCATAATCGGTGCTCGTCAAGTCGACGGGTCCAAAGTCTCCATCAGCCAGCGCCGGGCCGGAAGGCTACTTATCGTGAGTCTTCTGCTTCCAGGTCAAGCTCGGCAAGGATCCGGGTGACAGATTCCTGGAGTTTCGGCAAGTCGCGCGTCACCGTGTTCCACACGACGTCGAGATCGATATCGAAGTAGCCGTGGCTCACCCGATTACGCATGTCGGTGATCACGCGCCAGGGCACTTCAGGATACGCGGCGCGGACCTTATCGCTTACGCCCCGTGCCGCTTCGCCGATGATCTCTATCCAGTGGAGCACCGCGCTCTGCAGCAGTTCGTCGGTGTCGAAGCGCGTCCGGTCGTCCTGGACGTAGCGCCTGATCCTATCGATCGCGGCCAAGACGTCCGCCAGACGCTCACGGTCGTCTCTCACAGGGCGACGGCCTCTGCCAGGACCCGGTCCCGAATGCGCGCCTTCAGGCCACGCGGCGTGGCCACGTCCACATGACGCCCGACGATCTCTTCAACGTCAAGCGCAAAACCGCTGAGGTCGAACAGCGTGGTGTCCGGACCCGGGGCTACCAGGAGATCCACGTCACTCGTCTCGACCGCTTCCCCGCGAGCTACCGAACCGAATACACGCACATCACGCAAGCCGCGCCGGGACGCGGCCGCGAGAATCTGCCTCCGAGCCGCCCGAAGCGACCCGAGATCCGGCGACCGTTCCTGCTGCGGTGGACCTGGCACAATGAGTCCTTTCCCCGGTACCGTATGCTACTCGTGTCCTAGCCCACTTCACGGAACCCGAGGTCGCGATCTTTCGCGTCGCGTCATGGCGGGCGAGCCAGCTGGCGGCAACACGCATTGCTCAGTTCCGCATACTCTTGGCGAGCCAGGCAAGCAGCCCGTCCAGTCCTTCCCGCCGTATACCTTGGCACGCCAGACCCGCTCGACAGCTACTCTATGTGACCGGACGGCTATGGCGGCAGGATGAATCGCACCACCGACATCGGTCCACGGCACGGCCGAGACGGCTAGTAAAACTGCTGGTGGGGCGGGTGGGGCTCGAACCCACGACCGGCGGATTATGAGAAGTACGGCCACGTGCATCGTGCGCGCTAGCTGCACGGATACCACGGAGCCGTGCCGCCAATGGCCCTGACTGCACTGGTTGCACCGATAGCTCGGTCCACGAACCGGTCCACGCCGACCATGGCGGCCACCGGATGCCAGCTACAGAACGTTACCGCCTTCCGGCCGATCAGCGCATGTCCGCGCCCGGTGGCATAAGGCCGCCGGGGAGAGCCGAACGTCGCTAACCGTCGAGCCACTGGATCTTGACTACGAGCACGTGATCATCAGGCGGGTACACCAGGAACGTGACCAGGCCCCCGCCGTCCGGGCCGACATGAAGTGAGCGCAGCGGCATAGACACGTCATCACGCTCGTCGCGGCGGCGCTGGTACTGCACCGGATCCGCGATCACGACCACGTCCAGGAATGCCGCCAGGGATACTCGCGCGGCCCGGGCGCAGGTCGGCGAACTCCTGCTGAGCCGGGCCATCCAGCTCCCACCGGTACACGCGTCAGACGCCGAACTGGGTCCGGATCTCCTCCCGGCTCATCCGCTGTTCCGCAGGCGGCGGACCCTCGTCCCGGTAGGTGTCGATGCGAGCCAGGAACTCCCGCTGCGCTTGGGGATCACGCCAGGCGTCCGCCTCGAACCACCAGCGCTTGACCGTCTGCACCAGCGGTGTCACGTCACCTTGCTCGCGGGCCTGCTCGTACGCCGCATCCAGATCCTCGTCGTACCGCTGGAGGATGCTGGCGTCAGCGTTGGCGGCCAGCACGGCCCGGATCGCCGTCGGCGTCCAGGCCGGGCGAGGCAGGACCTCAGGTTGCCTGGCATGCGGCGCGGTCATCAGCAGCTCCCCTGTGGGTCGCCGTTTCGCCCAGCATAAGCGCGTCCACCGACAGACAGCAGCTACATAACGTTCCCGGCGCGCGAGTCTGCGGGTGAGATCGCCGTGATCTGCTTTCTTTGCACTCAGAGGTGGACTATGTCCTGCCCGCGGACCCGGAGGCGCCCTCTCGCACCCGCAGCCACGGTAATCAACGCGGCGTGCTCCTGGCTAGCGATGGCCGCGGAGGTCGTCCAGGAAGCTCCGGGCGGCGGAGACGGCGGCGGTGGTGCGGGTGACGGTCTCGGCGGCGACGCGGAACGCGGTCCCGGTCGGGCCGGGCATGGTCGCGAGGGAGTCGGTGATCAGGTCGCCGGTTTCCTCCACGGTGCGGGTGCCAGGCGGGACGTGCACCTGGAACTCGTCCGGGTCGGCGGGCTCGGTGCTGATGTCGTCCAGCTCCAGCCAGCGCGCGAGCGTGTCGCCGGCGTAGGAGATCAGTCGGAGCAGGCAGCCGGTCTCGGCGTCCACGATCGCGTCGGTGGGGTAGAGCATCAGCGGCCCCAGGACCACCTCCTCGCCGCCGGGGACGGGAGTGACGCGGAGCTGGCGGGCGGGCCGGCCACGGTAGGTGAGCTCCGCGCCGCCGGATAGCCGGCGGCGGAGCAGCCAGCACGAGTCGGCCAGGAACGCGATGTGGTCCCGCAGGGGGGCGGCCGGGCCGACCAGGATCCGGTCCTGGTAGACCCGCCCGCGGCGCGCGCCCTCGCAGGCGCTCGG
>JBKQQQ010001006.1:0-16878 GCA_052144275.1 Streptosporangiaceae bacterium | reverse complement strand
GCCCGATCAGATGGGCCGGGACTGAATAGCGGCAGCAGCGGACCGTGACCTGGCTATAACGGTCGACGCGGGGGGTCAGCAGCAGCCCGGTCTCGAACGGCTCTTCCGGCAACGCCCGCAGCAACCCGCGCTCGGTGGCGAAGTCCTGGCCGATCGTGTGGATCCGCGACCCGATCCGCCGGGCGTCCTCCGCGTGCTCGGCTGCATCGATCCGCGTGTTCAGCTCCGCGAGTGAGTCCACTTCCGGCACCGGGACCAGGTAATTACGGCGGAAATAGCCGACCTCGCCTTCGACCCCGCCTTTCTCGTGCGCGCCGGCCAGGCCTGGCTCGCAGTAAAACGCCTCGAACCGGGTCTCCCGGGAGTTCAGCAATTCTGAAGCCCCGGAACCCGCGAACTCACGGATCCGGTTGCCTCTGGGAGGCCTGTGCATCCGCGGGTTCGCCGGCCTGGCGGGCAGCCTGGGCATACCGGAGCCCGGTGCGGGGACCGAACCCGAACACCGCGGCGAGGTGAAGCGGGTCAGCCCGGCCGGCGAGGGCTTCTTCGACGATCCGGTCGTCGCGGAGCTGGGCGGCGGTGACGGGCAGGCCGCGGAACAGCCGGGTCATCCAGAACCGGCTGACCGGCTCGCCGGTATGGGCGGTCTTGCGGGTGATGAGCAGATACGGGTTCGTGGTAGATGGCCACCGCTGATTGCGGAAGCCGAGATAACTCGTGATCGCATCAGCGGTCACCTCGTCCAGGGGGCGGTCCAGCCCGCCCGGGTCGAGCCGCCGGCCGGGCAGGTCGACCTGGTCCAGGCGCAGGTTCCGGATCTGGCCGGGCAGCAGCGCGTGCACGCCGGCCAGCGCGATCGCCACCCGCAGCGCGGGATCGTCCTTCGCCGCGGCAGCGGCCGCGGTGATCAGGTGGGCGGGCAGCGGCGCGGGCACCGACGGGTTACGCCTGCTGACGTGGACACCGCGGGCAGGGTTGGCGAAGATCAGCCGCTCGGCCTTCAAGACGCCGAACAGGCTGCGCAGCGTGCTGGCATCCTGGGGCCGGGACCGGCCCGGCCGGCTGGCCAGCCAGGTGGTGATGTCGTCGCGGGTGACCTGCCGCAACGTGGAGTACCGGCGGCCGGCTTCATCGAGGAAGCTGCGGATGGCACGCACGTCCCGGACGATTGTCCGGCGGCTGCGGGGCCGGCGGCGGGAACCGCCGTGCCGCCGGATGTTGAGCCAGGCATCCGCCTCGGCGCGGATCTGCGCGGGCAGCCCGGCGAGCTGCTCATCGAGCCAGGCGGCCAGCGTGTCGGGCCGGTCATCATCCAGCAGGCCGACGGCGGCCAGGACATCTGCGATGTGCGGGAACGGCATGGTCCGCGCGGTCAGCTGCCGGATCGTGCTGGCCCGCACCGGCTCGCCGGGCCCGTGAACGGCCAGCAGGATCCGCAGGCCCCGCTGGGTAAGGGACAGCGTGCGCGGTGACCATCCGCGCAGCCCGGCAAGCCGCGCGGCCTCGGCATGCGCTCGCTCCGCCAGGACCGGGTCGAGCGGCGGGAGCTGGCCGCTGGCACGGGACAGGTCACGCGGCACGTCGCACAGGATCAGCTGAACCCACCGGGCGCGGAGCCGGACAGGCCGTGGCAGCGGCTGTGCTGAGCAGCTGTGCGCGTCCGTCACCGGCCCGCGGCCGGCGCGGGTGAGCCTGCCGAAGTGAAACCACAGCTGGTGGCCGGTCACGGCGGCGGCCGACAGGTCAAGCGCCGTCTTATTGGCAGGTCCGGCAATCAGGCTGGCCTGCTTGCGGCACGCACGGCACGCGCCCGCATCTACCGGCAGGACACGGCCGCACGTCGCGCATGGTTCCGCGGCATACGTACTGGCGAAGCCGCGGCAGGCTTTGCAGAGCCGCTCCGGCAGCACGCCCCAGGCCAGGCAGTGATCGCAGCTCCGCAGCCGGGTCGCACGAGGGCGCCGCCTGCGACCGCCCGCCGTGCCGGGGCCATCACACAGGCGGACCGGACCGCCCAGCGTGCCGGCGCCGGATCACCGTCCCGCCGCCCGCCGCTGCGGCCCGGGCATCATCGTCGGCCGGCTGGTCACGGCGTGCCTTGCCGGGCTCGCGGACCAGCAGGTCACCGGGCTCGCAGCCGAGCACCTCGCAGATGACTTCCAGGTCATCCAGGCGGATGGTGACCGGCTGCCCGGACCACAGGTTCGACATCTTCCCGGCGCTGATCACCAGCCCCGCCCCGGCGAGCATCCGCTGCAGCTCCGAGGCCTTCCAGATATCACGCTGGGCAGCGGCCAGGCGCAGGTTCCACCTCACCGCCGCTCACCCGCCAGCCGCCCTGCGGCCCGCCGCCCGGCCTGCACCCAGGCGTCCTCGACGTGGCTGCGGTGGACATGAACGTAAATCATCGTCGTGTTGATCCATTCGTGCCCTAGTACCTCCTGAACTGCGAAAACATCCATGCCGTTGCGATAGAGCTCGGAGGCGGCATAATGCCGCAGCAGGTGCGGGGTCAGCCGCCCGGCCTGCCCGGGCAGGTGCGCGGCCACCGCCTCGGCCAGGCCGGTGCGCAGCGCATCATCAGTGACGGCGCGGCTGGACCCGTCGCCGTGCCGCCGCTCGGAGGGGAACAGCGGCGCGGCCGGGTCGTTGATGCGGTCGTCGAACTCCCACCGCGGCCCGCCGGCCCACCACTCCAGCAGGTCCCGCGACCCGTTGATCAGCGGCACCAGCCGGTCCTTCTTCCCCCGCCCCCGGCGGCCCTTGCCGTGCAGCAAGATCTTCCCGAACCGGCCCAGGTCCCAGCACACGTCCCGCATCGACAGCAGGCACAGCTCTGACACCCGCGGGCCGATCAGGCTGGCCAGCCGCATCGCGGCGTAGTTCCGGGCCGCCGGGGCGTACTTGCGGGCGGTCAGCATGTCCGTCCGCCAGCCGGTGAACAGCTTGTCGATCTCCCGCGCACCCGGCGGGATCCGCAGCCGCGCGCTCGTCCCGCCGCGCGGCCGGTTCACCTCATCCAGCGGCGACTCCACCAGGAAACCGGTGGCAGCATGGATGTCCGGCTGGTGGCGCAGCTCCAGGAACTCGAAGAACACCGCGAACGCCGCCGCCTTGCGCACCTTCGTGCCCGCCGCCATCGCCCGCTGGTCGGCGCCGAAGAACCGGTCCAGGTCACGGGCGGCCATCTCCCACAACGGCCGCCCGAACCATTCCCGCAGCCCGACCACCGCCGACACGTCGGCGCTGATCGTCGTGTCGGTGATCCCCGCCGACGCGCGGGCCAGCACGAACTCCGCGAGCAGATCCTGCTCGAACGCCCCGACCTCATCGGGACTCTCCAGCCGCAGCTGCGGCCGGAGGTCGCGCACCGCGGCCAGCCCCACCCGGATCCTCCTCTTCAGCTATCGGGGAAGACACCACTGATAGCAGAAGGAATCTCAGGAATCACGAAGAACCGCCACGAATGCTCGAATCGATACCGATGCCCGGATGAGCCCAGGTCAGCCCGCTGCCTGCAGCAACCCCGGAGCCAGGAGAGACAGGGAACTCGCGGGAACAGATTTAAAATGCGACCGGAACAGCACCCACCGCGGGTTCTCCACCCGGGCCCGGCCCCGCAGCAGTACCTTCCTCACCGCCGCGGTCAGGTTGTCGTAGCGGATCTGCCCGGCCGGGATGCCGCCCAGCGTCGCGAACGCGTGCACGTGCCCTTCCAGGAATGCCTCCTGGCCGCAGGTCGCGAACACCTTGTGCACGGCCTTGCCGGAATACGACATGCGGTAGACGAACAAGAAGCACTTCGTCATCACCCCGGCCAGCCGCACCCACAGCTCGCCGAAGTCGACTTCGGCCTCCAATCCCGGCGGGTGATGCTGCGGCACGAACACCTTCGCCGGGCCGCGTCCCTCCTCGACCCAGATCTCTGGCCTGCGCCGGGACACGTAATCACGCACCGCCGTATACGACACGCCCGCCGCGTCCCGCTCATCCAGCAGACGGGCATGGATCCGCCGCACCGAGTGCCGCTGCTTACGAGGCGCATCCAGGTCTGCCCGCAGCCACTCATCGATCACCGCCTTGAGCGGATCGAGCCGCGGGGACCGCCGTTCCGGCTTTTTACGCGGAGCCGGCTCCGCGTGGGTTAGCGCCTCACGCACCAGCCGGCGATGCACCCCGTACTTGCGGGCCAGCGCCCGCACCGACATGCCCTCACGCCACGAATCACGCCGGATCCGCTCGAACAGCTCGGCCTTCGTCGGCGCCACAGGGGCCTCCTTGATGCCGGGCAGCACCAAGAGCATCCCACCTCAACCACACGGCGGGGCCACTTCAAGCCGATACCCGGATCAAGCACCCAAACCCGCGACCCCGGCGGGGCCACCCCGGGCCGCCCGAGTGGAGCCACCCAGAGCCGCCCTAGCCACTCTAGTCCGTCGGCGGTGAGGTGCCGGTGAGCCCAGAACCCGCCGACGTTGTTGACCAGCACGTCCAGCCGCGGGTAGGTGTCAAGCACCTGAGCGGCCAGACGGCGCACCCCGGCCTGGGCGGACATGTCAGCGGCAAAGCCGTCCACGGCTGGGTTGCCCGGCGCGGCGCGGATGGCTGCCGCGGCCGCCTCGGTGCGGGCCGGATCGCGGCCGGTGATGCCGACCCGGGCGCCCAGCGTGGCGAGCCCGATGGCGGTGGCCTTGCCGATACCGCCGGTGCCTCCGGTGACCAGAACGAACTTCCCGACCATCAGAGGGGCGTCAGCCATGGTTCATTCCTACCCCGGTGGCCTGCCGAAGGCAGTCGCGGACCCGCCCGGCCAGCCGCTCGTCATAGGCCATCCCCGGATCGCAGGACCCTCACCATGCGTGATCGACCCCCGGCGTAGATGAGCGCGCAGTCCCGCCGATATGCATGCCAGGCGCAAGTGGCAACGTATCCGACGGTGCCGCACCTGAATGGCTGATCTGGGCGTCCTGCAGGCCGCAGGCTGAGTACGCGCGCCATGGCGGTCGGCGCGGCCGCTCGGCTGGGCATATCACGCCCAGCCTAAAGGGCGGATGCCTGGGCCGCGTCGAGAGTCTCGATGGTCTGGGCGAACGCGAGGATCTCGCCGTACATCAGGCGCTGATCCAGCTTGTCGAGGTCGAGCAGTTGCGGTCGCTGCGCATCTCCTGCTTGCAGCAGGTAGGTGGGAAGGGGGCACAACGAGACAGTGCCCAGCCCTGCCGCATACAGCGGCGCGCCCTCGCCTAGGTAGAGCGGGAAGGCAGCGGCGGGCCTCACGGTGGCCACGGGATAGTCCGGCCAGCCGCTCCCGTTGACCCCGGCGACCGCGGCGAGGTACGCCTCCTGCTCGGCGTTGGCAGGGCTGGTGATGTCCCGCTGCATGGTATACGTGGTGCCCCAGTCAAAGCCGCCGGTCGGGACGTACTGCCCGGTCACTGGGTCGTTCGTCCACCTGGTGGCGCCGAGGTGCTCGACGGTCACGCCGAGCGCGGCGGCTTGGTAAATGCCGGGGTGGTCGAGCATCCAGACGCTGGTGGCGTCGTTGCCGATCTCGGTGTTCTTGGGGTTCGGGATGGTCTGGGTGAACTGCGGAAGCTGGAAGTGCCCTGTGACCAGCGCGAAGTACATGTCGTGGTTACGCGAGGGAAGGCCCGCCAGGTGCCGGGCAAGCGCGAGGAGCCCGAGTCCGCCGTTCTCTTCGGTGGCGTTCGGCCCGTCGGTGTGGGTGTTGATGATGATGTTCTGACCGGTGTTCCCCGAGCCTTTCAGCGAGCCCCAGACCGTCTCGGTCGCCGCGCCCACGGTGATGTCCGCGGTGAGCACGAGCGTCGCGCTGGCCTGGCCGCTGGCGGCGAGCCCGGACAGCTCGGTGCCGGTCGAGTCGCCGACCCACACGGCGGGGCAGCCGGAATCGCCAGGGGTCGGGAGACCGGATGCCGCCGGATAGGGCGTGATGAACGGATTGTACTGGTTAATAACCTCGTCGTCCGGCATCCCGGTCCAGGCGCAGACCACGCCGAGGACCCCGGCGTTCCTCGCGTCGAGCAGCGGTACCGGTTCGAATATGCCCTGCCAGGCGGGATGGGTCAGCGCGGCCGCGTAGGCCGTGTAGTCGGCGGCGGCCTGAGCGGAGGTCTTGCCCGGCTCGTAGCCGCCGATGGCCGTCTGCCCCAGGTCCAGGTCGAATACCGATGGCGCGGTCCGCACCAGCGCGATCGCGCCCCGGGCCGGTGCCCAGAATGCGGCGGTGTAGCCGCTGGCGGGCGGGTAGGTGCCGAGATCGACGAGGGTGCCGGTCACGCCGCTGGGCGGCGTCTGCCCGGAGTAGGGGTAGTAGTAGGTCAGCGGGACCGGACCCGACCGGCCGACGGTAGCGGGGACGCTTACCCGGAGGGCGAAGTCGCGGGCCAGCCAGCGGCTGAAGGTGAGCCGGTCGGTCCGCATGCTGAAGCCAGGTACCGCCGAAAGCTGCTCGGCAAGCCAGTCCACATAGGCCACGTGACCGCTGCTGCCCGTATACCGGGTTCCGAACCGGACAAGCTGCTCCTCCCAGCTCCACACTTCGGGCAGGCTGGGCATGCCCGTGGCCGCACCACTGCGCCGGAACGCACCAGTGCGCGTGGCCGCAAGCGCTTCCGGCGCACCCAGGCCGACAGCGCTGGCGGCGAGAACGCCCGCGCTGGCCGCACCCGCGCCCGCGAGGAACTGCCGCCTCCGCAAGCCGGGGCGCTGCGGCGCACCTCCGTGTCCGGCGTCGCTGGAACCGGCCGGGTTGCGGGGTTTCATGTTCACTCTTGCTCCTCGCTGGAGGCTGGCGCTGCCGACGGGGCGGAGCAGGAGACTCGGTGCCGCCGTAGGCGCGGACCGGGGACGTGCCGGCCGCGGTAAAGACCGGCCCTGACAATACCAGCCAATTGTCCTGTAGATGGCGATCAGGACTCCGAGGGTAGCGCCGGGGTCGACAGCGGAGAATCCGAAGGGTTCGAGCCCAGGCCTGGCGAAGGTCTTCCGCTGGTTTCCGGCGTTGACGGCCAGCTCGATCTCGCCGTACCCCGGCACGCCGGGACCGGCGAGCGGCTCGCGCCGTCCGGGCCGATGACATCGACTATCTCCACGTGGTCACCGAGAGCGAGACGCGGCCCAGGGACGTGATCCCTGCAAACCCGACAGTGACCCCGTCCGCGGCCAGTGCGTGCCAGTGAGCTGGCCGCCGAGCGTCGCGAGAGGCATATAGCTCCTCCTGGCCTTCTTCCTCGCCGGGCCGCTCGTCCTCGCTCATGGGCAACTCACAGCCGCGCCCGCGTTGTGCTGCTCCGCGCCCTCCAAGTCCCGCCGTCGACTCGTCCGCAGGAGAACATTAGATGGATGCGCCCACGACTATGGCTCTGGCTATGGCTATGGACGTCGTACTCGTGACGATGCCGACCGACAGGCGGATCATTGTCGGCAGGCCCAGACGCGGTGGAGCCGTTGATGCTCGGGTCATCCGGTCCGGGCTATCTGCTCCTGCACTTTGTCGTCATACAAAATCGGCAGATCGGTGCCTCGCGCCCAGCTCGAGCCAGCTTCGTCCCGGAAGCGCAAATCGGCAGGGAGGGTCGCTCACGCTCTTGAGCATGAGCAACGCTGCGTCACGATCGCTGGTTACGGCCAGCACGCGAGATCCGCCGATCTGCGCGGACATCTGGTCGATACTGGACAAGACGCTGGCTGTCCAGATCTGGGCATCGTGTGCACCTGACCGGCGGCGTTGAATGGGCTGCCGATGTGACAAGGGCATGCGACCCGGATAACCCGGGCTCGCAGGCGGCGCGGGCTGCCAGCGGCCGCGCCCAGCGCAGGCACTCGTCGCTGATCCCGATGGCATCGGCATGAGCCAGAGCGCTGCGGGCCTTCGTCGTTAATGAACGCAGGTCGTCTGGTACCGCAGCTGACGGATGTACTCATTCCACTGCCGGGGGGTGAGGCCTCCGGCTGCGGCGCAAATCCGGTTGATGGCGTGCTGGATGTTCAGGTTCCAGAGCCGGGTGGTGCCGTCGTCGCTGCCGCTGGCCAGGGTGTGCCCGTCGGGGCTGAACGCCACCGAGTCCACGGTGACGGTACTGCCGGTCAGGGGCTGGCCGAGCGGCTGGGGATCGGCGGGGTCGGTGACATCCCACAGCCGGATTGTGCCGTCGAGATCGCCGCTGGCCAGGGTGTGCCCGTCGGGGCTGAACGCCAGCGACTCGACCTCGATGCCCCCGCCGGTGAGGGGCTGGCCGAGCGGCCGGATGTACGCGGGGTCGGTGACATTCCACAGCTGGACTGCGCCGCCGTAGTCGCCGCTGGCCAGGGTGTGCCCGTCCGGGCTGAACGCTAGGGAGTAGCCGCCGCCGGTCACGAAGGCCTGGCCAAGCGGCAGAGGTTCCCGGGGGTCGGCGACATTCCAGAGCCGGATCGTGCCCTGGTAGTCGCCGCTGGCCAGCATGTGCCCGTCGCGGCTGAACGCCACCGAGTCCACGCCCCCGTTTTCTGGGCTGGCGGTCAGGATGGGGCCGATCGGCCGGGGGTGTATGGGGTCGGCGACATCCCACAGCCGGATCGTGCCGTCACTGGTGCCGCTGGCGAAGGTGTGCCCGTCGGGGCTGAACGCCACCGAGTCCACGGCGCCGTTGCCTGGGCTGGCGGTCAGGATGGGGCCGATCGGCCGGGGGTGTGCGGGGTCGGCGACCTCCCACAGCCGGATCGTGCCGTCCAGGCTGCCGCTGGCGAAGGTGTGCCCGTCGGGGCTGAACGCCACCGAGGTCACGGCGCCGCCGGTCAGGATGGGGCCGGCCGGCCGGGGGTGCGCGGGGTCGGTGACATCCCACAGCCGGACCGTGTCCCCGTAATCGCTGGTCGCGAGGGTGTGCCCGTCGGGGCTGAATGCCACTGAATTGACGCCGCCGCCGCTGCCGGTCAGAACGGTCGGAGGGAGGCTCCACAGCCGGATGGTGCCATCGAGGCCGCCGCTGGCCAGCGTATGCCCGTCAGGGCTGAACGCCACCGATACTGTGGCGCCCCCGCCGCTGACGGGCAGATCGAGCGGGCTAGGGTAGGCGGGGTCGGCGATGTTCCATAGCCGGATCGTGCCGTCGAGGCTGCCGCTGGCCAGGGTGTGTCCGTCGGGGCTGAACGCCACTGACGCTTCGGCACCGCCGCCGGTCAGGAACGGGCCGAACGGCCGGGGGCGCGCATGGTCGGCGACATCCCACAGCCGGACCGAGCCATCGTTACTGCCGCTGGCGAGCGTGTGCCCGTCGGGGCTGAACGCCACCGAGTCCACGGCGCCGCCGCCAGGGTTGCCGGTCAGGATCGGGCCGATCGGCCGCGGGTGCGCGGGGTCGGCGACCTCCCACAGCCGGACCGAGCCGTCAGTACTGCCGCTGGCCAGGGTATGCCCGTCGGGGCTGAACGCCACCGACAGGACTGCGGCCGTGCCGCTAGCACCGGTCGGAACCTGGCCGACCTGGTAGGGGCGCATGGGATCTGTGATGTCCCACAGCTGGATCGTGCTGCTGAAGCCGTAAATGCCGCTAGTGGTGTTCTGGATCGTGCCGCTGAAGTTGTTGACGCCGCTAACGGTGTTCGCGCCTGCGGCCAGCGTGTGCCCGTCGGGGCTGAACGCCAGCGACTCGATGGTGTAACTGCCGGGCATGATCTGGCCGAGCGGCCGGGCGTGTGCCGGATCGGTGACGTCCCACAGATGGACCGTGCCGCTGTCATCGCCGACGGCCAGGGTGCGCCCGTCGGGGCTGAACGCCACGGAGTGAACCAGGGCGGTGCCGACCGGCCCATCACTGGGGCCGCTGGGCAGGGGCTGGCCGAGCGGGCGGGGATGGGCGGGATCGGCGACGTCCCACAGCCGGGTCGTTCCGTCAGCATCGCCGCTGGCCATCGTGTGTCCGTCGGGACTGAACGCCACCGAGTTAACGGGCCCGGCGCCAGCCGCCAGGAGTGAGGGCAGGGGAGTATTTTCGGTGTTCAGCAGGCGCGAGGCGAGGTCCTGGGTCTGCTGGATGCGGTAGGCGGCGAGGTTGAGCTGGGCCGCGAGCATGGTGTCGCTGGCGCCGTACTGGAGGGCTTCGGCGACTACCTGGTTGTAGCTGGCCTGGTCACGTTGCCTGACCGCGGCGGCACGCTGGGAGAAGGCGAAGCCCGATGCCGCCACCGCCAAGACGGTCAGCAGGGCCAGGATCGCGAAACCGCTCCGCCGCCGCCGGGTGCCGCGCCGGGCGGCGTGGTGAGCGGCGTCCAGGAACGCACGAGCAGTGGCGGGCAGCGGGGGGTAGCGGGTGGGCGCGTCCTGCCACCGGGTGGTGGCCGCGTCGATGGCGGCGAGCCGGCCGGCCCGGTACAGGTAGGAGGAGTCCCGGGCGTTGCTGTCCCATGCAGCCGCGTCGGTGACGACCTGGCTGTGCAGGGCCCGGTCGAGCTGGTCATCCCCGAGCCAGTCGCGGAGCTGTTTCCAGGCCTGCAGCAGCGCGTCATGGGAGATCTCGATACTGTCCTGCCCCAGGACGAGCAGGCGCTGGGCGCTGAAGATGTCGATGACCGTGTCGATGTCGGCCGGCACCGGTGATGCTGGGGAGCGCAGATCGGCCCTGCTGCCCCGGCGCCGCGCGAACTGGCCGTCCGGGGTGATGACCGTCAGCTGGGTGAACACCTGGCGGGCTGCGTCTTTCTGCGGACCGGTGAGGGTGTCGTAGGCGGCCTGGGCGCTGCGGTTGACCGCATCGGCGACCCCGCCCGCACGCCGGTAGCCGCGCAGGGTCAGCTTGCTGCCCTGACGGTACTGCCAGGTGGCGGCCATCGCCTGCGACATCAGCGGCAGCACCCCGATGCCCAGTCCGCCCCCGGCGCCTTCGCGCAGCTCGGCGACCACCGCGTCGACCAGGGCGGGCTCCACGGCCAGGTCGGCCTCGGCGGCAGGCCCGGTCACCGCCAGCCGCACCTCGGCCTCGCTCATCGGCCCGACCGTGAATAGCCCGGCATCCACCCATGCCTTCATCGTCGGATCGGCGATGAGGCGGCCCAGGTAATCCGCGCGCACGGCCACGCCGACCAATGCCGCCGGGAGCATGTGCGGGCCGGCCGGGACGGTCGCCGCCGCGTGCAGCGCCGTGATGAAACCCTCCCGCTCCGCCCGGCCGTCCTCCTCGTCCCCGGCCGCGGTGAACAACTCCTCGAACTGGTCCACCACCAGCACCAGGCGCGGTGGCGCGCAGGCCGCGGTACCGGCCGGGCCGCCCGGTCCCGGCTCCGGGCCGCGGCCTGCCGCAGTCCTGACCGCCAGCTCGGCCAGCATCGGCGCCTCACCCGGCGCCGCCGATAGCGACCGGTACACCGACACCGGATCCGCGCCCGCCACCTCGGCCAGCATCATCGCCAGCTCCCGCACCGGCCTGCCCGTCGGCTGGATCACCCGCCGCGGCCACCGCTCGGATCCGGGCCCCAGCCCGCCCGCCGCCAGCCACGGCATCAAGCCCGCCCGCAGCAGCGAGGACTTGCCCGCCCCCGACTCCCCGGCCACCACCAGCAGCCCCGTCCCGTCCAGCCGCCCGGCCAGCCGCTGCACCAGCTGGGCCACCAGCTCACCGCGCCCGTAAAACACCCGCGCGTCCCGCTCCCCGAACGGCACCAGCCCCAGATACGGGCACCCCGACCACACCAGGCTCTCGGCAGGCTGAGCTTCAGGTGCTGGACTGGCCTCCCCCCGCACCGCCGCGAGCACCTCCGCGGCCGGGGCACGCCCGCGGGCCGCGGCCACGAACACCGCCCGCGCCGGGCCGGCCAGGCCCAGCGCGCCGGCCAGCAACTCGGCGGTGTCCTTGCGGGCGGTGCGGTTGACGCCCCGCTCCAGGTCACTGACCGACCGCGGGCTAAGGCCCGCCGCCTGCGCCAGCTCCTCCTGCGTCAGCCTGGCCTCGGCTCGCAGCTGCCGCAACACGCCGGCGAATTCCAGCACCGACTGTTCCGTCATGGTCGGCATCCCCTCCGCAGGCCCTGATCCCGCCACGCGATAGCCCGGCTCAGCGCCGCCAGGATCCAGACCATTGTTAACCATGTCCAGCCATCCTCACCAGCTCCCCGCCACCCCAGCCGGGCCCAAACTGCCTGGCCAGGAACGGCCGAGCCTGGACTTCCCCTGAGCCGAGCTTCATGGGTGTTGTCCTTCCTCCGGGGATGGGACCTGGGCCAAGGCCGGACGCCGGGCCGATCTGGCCGGCTGGCTCCACTGTCAGCTGCCGACCCGGTGATTACCACACGTGATGGCGCACAGGACAGGCCAAAGGCTCACAGCACAGCCCACAGGGATCTGGCCGCAGCCGAGGCGCCCGTGACGACTGCGGCGCGAAACCGGCGGACGTGCAGTGCACTACTGAGCAGCCCGGATACTCGCCGGAGGGATGGCCTGGTGTTACGCGTCACTCAAGGGAGCATGGCGGGGACGTTCACGGTGAACATGTAGAACCGGACATTCCGGGCGCGTGTTCGGCGGTTCGTGTTCATGGTGGCGGCGTGGTGCTCACGGTGTCGCTGTGCGCGGCGCCAGTGACGCCGTGGTGGTCATGGTGAGCGTCGCGGCCGGCCTGCGGGCATGGCCGTGCCCGGTGATGGCGGCGTGCGCGGCTGCGGCAATCGCGTTGAGCGCGTCATGCAGCGGCGAGGCGTCCGGGCCGGTCAGCGCTGGGTCGGTGCCGCCGATCACGCCCAGCTGGACCATCGTGAAGCAGCGCATCTCCTCGGCGCGGCCGCGCTGGCGGCGCAGTCGGCCGCGCACGGTCGCAGGCGGTACGTCCAAGTCCGCGCCGATCCGCGTGCAGCCCGCTCCGTCCAGCGCTACCGCCAGGCCGGGTTCTGGAGATCGGCACTGGCGTCGGCGTCGGGCTTGCCCGGCTGGTCCATGTACTCGGAGTGGCTTCGGCCGGTTCCTGTGGGCTGTGCCGTGAGCGATCGAGCTGTCCTGTGAGCCGTCACGTGTGGTGATCACCGGGTCGGCGGCTGACAGTGGAACCAGCCGGCCGGTCGGGCCGGGCGCCCGGGATTCTCGTCCAGTGGCCCATCGCAAGGAGGGACAGCACCATGAAGCTCAGCTCAAGAGAAGTCCAGATGAGGAAGGTTCTGGCTATCGCCGCGCTCGGCGTGGCCGGGTTCTGTGGCGTGGCAGCGGGCGACACCGCGCTGGCTGCGGTCCCGGCCGCCGCGGCCGCCGGGCCGCACGCCGTCCATGTCAGCGCCAGGCTGACCGTCACGTATACCGCGCCGGCGGCGTGCACGGCCGGGGTCTGCATCATCCGCAACCACGGCACCGGGACCCTGGCCCCCTACGGGAAGGTCAGCTTCACCACCGTGATCACCGCCGACGGCAACCAGCCGCCTTGCGGGGCCACCTCCCAGTGGGTGAACCGGATCATCCGGACCATCACCACCAGCCAGGGCCGGCTGGTGTTGCACGAGGCCGGCCTGCAGTGCCCCCAGCCCGGTACTGGTCCCCAGGTCAAGGCGGTCTGGGCCGCCGACGGTGCCGACAGCACCGGCATCTTCCACGGCGCCCGCGGGCAGGGCTCCGACACCGCCTACCCCGCGCGGAACACCGCCGCCCCACAAGGAACCCTCACCCTCTCCCCGTAGCGGACGAAACCGACGCACTTCCAGTCCCCTAGGCCATCAGCTGACTGATCTCATCACCATCAGCGCCCGGTCCGGCAGACGTCCGCACGACCCGTACCGTCCCAAGGCTGCCAGGGCAGCAGCCACTCCCCGCGACCGCACCCCTGGGGAGACGCAGGCTCACGCTCATCCCGGCCGTCGGCAGCGCCGTGATCCTCAGGGCGAGGAGTTCCCCGATGCCAGCACCGAGCCAGGCGCACAGCCTGGGTGGTGGTGGGTAGCGATACCCCCGTACCAGCCGCCCGGCTGCGCACCGGACCCAGACCATGACAGCGGCCCGCACAACGCGATTGCACAGAAACCAGCACAGAAAGGATCAGCTCGATGAACCCCCTACTGCACCGCGGCAAGCTCCTCGTCGTGACCGTGGCACTGGCCTGCGGCGGCCTGGCGGCCAGCGTCGCCGCCACCCAGGCGGCCCACGCCGCGACCCACCCGGCAGCTGCCATGTCCGCTCACACCCAGCCGGGCTCGGCGTACCACCCGCCGGATCCGTGCTGACCATAGCGCTACCTTCCGGCGGGCCGGCCCAGGACCGGTACACCCGGCCCAGGCGCATCAAGGAGGCAGGCAATGAATTCCGGTAACCAGGTCACGGCCGGCGGCGTCGTGCTGGCGGCCGGTGAGGACCGGGCGCTGTGGTTCCTGGACACCCTGACCGCAACCAACGCCGGCAGCGGCCTGCGCGCGATGCCGTCCGTCGGGCAGCCACCGGCCGTCCGGCGGCCGCCGCCCGCCACCGGCCGTGACTGTTACGGTACGCAGCCGCACGCGAACCCGGGGCGCGCCCGCCCGCCGGTGGGTCATGTCAGGGGTTCGGCAGTGATCGGGCGGCGGTGGTCATGATGCTGGGCTGGCTGCTGCGTCCCGCCTTGGCGAAGGCCCGCATCGTGCCCGGGGACCGCGAGAAGGTTAACGTCACCGATGAGCCGGATCCAGCCATCGATGCGCTCGTCGCACGGTCGGCCGCGGCCCTGGACAGCATCGCCGGCTGGCATGAGGACCAGATCGATGCCCTGATCGCCGCGCTGGCGGCGCAGATCGCGGCCCGCGCCGATGAGCTCGCCGCGGCGACCGTCGCCGAGACAGGCATCGGCTGCGCGCCCGACAAGGCCGTCAAGAACCGGTTCGCCAGCCTGGACGTGGCCCGGTCGCTGACCGGGAAACCGGGCGTGGGCGTGGCCGGCGGCAGCGAGGCGGAGGCGCTGACCGAGATCGCCGAGCCGATGGGCGTCATCGTAGGCCTGATCCCGGTGACCAACCCGGTCGCCACGCTGGTGTTCAAGACCCTGATCTGCATCAAGGCACGCGACGCGCTCATCGCCAGCTGCCACCGCGACGCCGCAGGCGTCGGCGCCCAGACCGCGGACCTGCTCCGCCAGGTCCTGGCCCGGCACGGAGCCTGCGCCGATCTGGTCCAGGCTGTCCCGCGGCGCCCATCCCGCCAGGCCACCGCGGCGCTGATGCGCCACCCCGGCGTGGCGATGATCCTGGCCACCGGCGGGACGGCGATGGTCAAGGCCGCCTACAGCTCCGGCACCCCCGCGATCGGAGTCGGGCCGGGCAACGCGCCCGCCTGGATCTGCGCCGACGCCGACGTGGACAAGGCCGCCCGGATGGTGGTGGCCAGCAAGGCCTTCGACCACGGCATCATCTGCGGCTCGGAAAACAACCTCATCGTCGACCAGTCGGTGCTCGATGACTTCACCGCCGCGCTGCAACGGGCCGGCGCGGCCGTACTTAACCCCGCCGACTGCGACCGCCTGGCCCGGGTGGCCTTCGATGACCGGGACGGGCGGCTGCGCCGCACGGTGCTCGGCCAGGCCGCCACGGCCATCGCCGCCCAGGCCGGCATCGCCGTCCCGCCCGGCACCCGCCTGCTCGTCGCGCCCCTGCCCCGCCAGGCGGTGCCCGGCTCGTACGGCCGGGAAAAGCTCGCCCCGATCCTGTCGCTGTTCACCGCCGGCGGCCAGGACGACGGCATCGGGCTGTGCCGGCAGATCCTCGGCAACGGCGGCGCCGGTCACACCGCGGTCATCCACACCCGCAGCCAGCGGCTCCCGTTGTCCTTCGCCCGGCAGATGCCCGTCAGCCGGATCCTGGTCAACGGGCCCGGCGCACACGGCTGCATCGGCCTCGGCAACGCGCTGACCCCCTCCTTCACCCTCGGCTGCGGCACCGACGGCCGCACCTCCACCACCGACAACATCACCTACACCCACCTGGTCAGCATCAAGCGAGTAGCACACCCGCACATAAAGGACCAGATCGATGAACCCTCGACTGCACCGCGGCAAGCTCCTCATCGTGACCATGGCACTAGCCTGCGGCGGCCCTGGCGGCCAGCGCCGCCGCCCAGGCGACCCCAGGCCGCGACCCACCCGGCGGCTGCCGTGGCCGCTCACGCACTGCCGGGTTCGCCGTACCAGCCGCCGGATCCGTGCTGACCATGGCAACAGCTCCCGGCAGGCCGGCCCAGGCCCGGCACGCCCGCGCGGCCGTGAAGGAGGACGAGGAAATGGGCCTCCGGTCCCTGCCGCGCTCAGGCTTCTGGGGTGTACGGCAAACCGCTGTGCGGCGGCACCGGCTCGCCGCGGTCCTGGCCGTGGCCACCTGCGCCCTAGCGGCATCGACAGTCCTGATTCCCGCCGCCTGGGCGTGAATGTGAGCCCGATGACGCCGGGACCCCACCGTGCCGACGTCCGAGGGCACCGCGGACGGCATGGCCGACTGGCAGATCATCCTGATCGCCGTCGGCCCTGGTGGCCACGGCCACGGCCGCCGTCCTGCTGGACCGGGCACGGGCTCCCGCTGGATGGCCGTGGTCGCCACGTCATGACCCGCCTCCCATCGGGCCATCAGGTCGAGCCGCGCGATAGCCGCCGCGGCATGACTGCCCACGGTACGGCGCCGCCCGGCAGGCGCCCAGGGGAAACCATTATGGATCACGGCCGGACCAAGCCCAGGAGGAGCCATGACCGAGAACCCGACCCACGCCCGGCAGGCCGGCCGCGGGCGCTGCCGGGCGCAGTGCGCATGGACAGCGGTAGATGCGGATGTGCAGCTAGGCTGCCTATGCGCCGGCTGTGGCGATGATCCGCCTCGCTAGCCTTGGCGATGCGGATGCGCTCCGGACGATCGCGGTCACGGCGTACGGGAAGTACGTCCCGCGTATGGGCCGCGCCC
>JBKQQQ010001005.1:0-9972 GCA_052144275.1 Streptosporangiaceae bacterium | reverse complement strand
GCCGGCACAAGCGAATGATCTGCGCGCGGACGCGGGCGGAAAGGCCACCGTAATCAGGCGTCCCGAATCGGCAGGGAGGATCGAAGATCAGATCACTACCCTTCGGCCGTATAACGCTAGATATGAGCTGGTGTCGGCGGACGGATGGGCACGTTGTGTGATGGGCTGCCGGATCGGCTGATGGCTGTCGCTTGCGGGGCCTGAGGTCAGGTAGCCAGGGATCGGCGGCTGGCTGGGTCTTGGTCCTCGGCGGCTCCCGGACCGGCACGGGCTAGGTTCCGCTGAAGAGCTCGTCCATGATCTCGGCTCCGGTGGTGATCACCGGTCGCAGTTCCCGGCGGTACACGACCTCGGTGGTCCGGGTGGAGGCGTGCCCGACGAGCCGGGCGATCTCCTCGATGCTGACCCCGCGGTGGCTCAGCAGGCTGACGAACGTGGTGCGCAGCTCGCGCGGCGTCCAGCCGTCGCCGGCCCCGGCCGCGGTGCAGATGCGTTTGAACATCTTCCGGACGTTGCCGGCGTCCAGCGCGGCGCCCAGATGGTTCGTGAACACCAGCCCGGTGTCCTGCCAGCCGTCCCCGGCCGCTAGCCGCTCGCCGGCCTGGCTGCCGGACCAGGCGCGCAATGCCTGGACCGCCACCGCGGGAAGGCCGAGGGTGCGGCGGGACCGTTCGGTCTTGGTTTCGCCGTGTACCCGCACCGATCGCCACACGGCCACGTGCGGCGGCACCGGGGGCCTGGCGGCCGGGTCGCCGTCCAGGTCGACATGCGCCCAGCGCAGGGCCCGGGCCTCCTCGGTGCGGATCCCGGTCAGCAGGCTGAGCGTGATGTAGGCGTGCATCAGTTCGGCGGGCCGGCGGACGTCTTTCAGGCCGGGACGCAGTTCCATCACCGGCAGGGTCCGGGCGGCGGTAATCACCGCCACGGCTTGGTCCAGGGTCAGCGATTTGGACGGCCGGCCGTCCTGGCCTTTGGGCGTGTCGGCCAGGGCGGCGACGTTGCGGGCCACCAGGTCGTTGGCTTCGGCGTGCCGGATGGCCCGCTTGAGCGCCAGATGCCCCATGCTCACCGCCGCGGTAGAGTACCCGGCGGCCATCTCAGATAGCGCCCGCCGGACGTCCGTGGCGGTCAGCTCGCGGAGCTTGCGGGCGCCGATGACTTTGAGGATCGGCTCCAGGACGTTCTGGTTCTTGGTGACCGTCTTGGGGGAGCGGCCGTCCAGGCCGTGAGCGAGCCAGTCCTCGGCGGCTTGCCGGAGCGTGTAGTGGACGTAGCCGGCCTTGGGGGTGATGCCCTTGTCGAGCTGGGTGTGCAGGTCGCGCAGCTTGTCGATGACGGCGGCCTTGGTCTGGCCGCTGACCTTGCGGCGGGTGCGCTTGCCGTCGCCGGTGTATCCGAGGGTGATCTCGCCGCGCCACAGGCCGGGGCAGTTCCGGTGGCGGTGCGGGTCGCGGCAGGGGCCGCGGTGTTCGAATGAGATGCCGTCTTCGCCGCGCATGCGCCGGGTCGCCATGCCCTCAGGATACCCTTGTGGGGACTAGCAGTGGTGACAACGGCCGTACACGTCCAGGCACTTCCAGACTTTTTAGGACCAGAATCAGCAGGTGGGATATTAGATTGTCCCAGGTCGGTGCTGCCCAGCGCATGGCAGGATGTCCATGGTAAGGAGAAGGTCTACGGTTCGATTCCGTAACGGGGCTCCAGCTCAGCGAGGTTTTTCGAACATCTGGTTTCAAGATCAAGTGACTAACCAAGTGATGCGGCTCTAGCTGACGGCAGGCGCAGCGCGCCGTATCCAGACACCGGTGCCCCTCTGGCTTGCGGTAATCAGACTCAATGCGACGGCGTCAGACAAAACCGCCAGCATTGTCAGGAGGAGGTCCGGGTTCGGCCGCTGCCCGTCTCCGTTGCCAAGAGACGAGGGGCCTGCGCACCGAAGGTAGCTCCCGCCTTCGCGCGATCCCCAGCGGGTCGATGGGCAGCCATGGACGTGTCTCCGATCGTGAAGCCGATGCTGCGGCGCTTCCGTTGCAGCACAGCTCACGTTGCCACTGTAAGACATTATGTCTTACAGTGGTGGTATGGCCGACACGATTACCATCCGTACCGACGAGGAGACCGAGCACGCCCTGGACGTGCTGACCGGCGATGGCAGCTCGCGGTCCGCCGCGATCCGGCAAGCTGTGCTGGAGGCGGCCCGCCGTCGCGAACGCGCCGCCGAGATGCGCCGGGCCGTGCTCCGGATGGACCTGGGCCAGCCCGATGGCGTCAACGTGGCGGAGGAACTCGCCCGCGATCGCGCCGCCGAGCGGTGATGATCTACCTCGACTCCGCGGCGATCGTCAAGCTCGCCCACGTCGAGCCCGAATCACCGGCGCTGCGCCGCTGGCTTGATGAACGGGCCGAGACCGGGTGGATCAGCTCGGTACTCACGGAGATCGAATCATTCCGGGCGCTGGCCCGGTATGCGCCCGGCGCGGTCTCCCGCCTGCCCGCCGTGCTGGATCAGATTGATCTGATCGACCTGGACCCTCGCATCCGGATCCTAGCCCGGACCGTCGAGCCGGCCACAGTGCGCAGCCTAGATGCCATTCACCTCGGCACGGCACTGCACTGTCGCTCCGGGTTGATCTCGTTTGTGACCTATGACAAGCGACTCCTGGACGCAGCCCAGGCGGCAGGTCTCCCGGTCGACTCGCCCGCCTGACGGCAACCGGCGGCATCGCGACATGACCTAGGCAGCGGTCCGGCATTGAGCCGAACCGCCATAAGCCGTCGCGGCCGGTAACGTGCCAGGCCAAGGCCGCATGGCGCCCACATAGTTTCGGCTCTGTCTTCGGCCGGGCGATCATCACGCAATCGGCCCCATCGGTTTGCCCGGGCTGTGGGCGCGGAGCTCTCATCAGTGCCATCCGGGCTTGCGGCCCACACAGATCGGTTTCCCGGTTCATGCGGTCGCGCCTTGTGTTAGCGGCGGGTCATTCTGTGGTGAGGTTCAGGCTGGGAAGGGGTCGTGGGGCTCGCTCGACTCTAGATGTCCGACGCGGAGGTACTGATGCACTGCTGCAGCCGGGTGCTGACGTCAGATAGGCGGTCAGGGGGCGCCTGTGCGGCGAGGCCGGGCAGGGTCGTTATGGCTGTGCGAGCACCATGGGGGAGTTCTTGGAGGGGACTAGGCGCTCGTCGAGGCCCTCGCTGACGAAGTCTGCCCACGCCGGGAGGTCCAGGTGGATTCGCGTCGCGCCGCTGGGCGAGCCGACCGCGCCCACGGCGAGGTCGCGTGAGGCTAGCAGGGCGAGCAGGCCGACGATGGCGTCCAGGACCTGCACGGCGGTGGCTGGGTCGTTGATCGCGGGTGACGGGGCCCGCAGGCCGATATCAGCCAGCAGCCTGAAGGCGAGCAGCGGATCCTGTTCGAAGGTGCGGTTCACGCCGGTCACGCACGACTCCACCACGACATCATCGTCGAGGCTGCCGGACACTTCGGCCACGGTCGCGCCCTGCCACAGCGTCTGGCCCACCCGGACGCGGAACACCACCACCGAGCCTGAGCGCTCAGCGGCGCTCAGCAGACGGCGCAGCTCCAATTGCTGGAGTGCGGTCTGCGGTCGTGGCCACGGCACCGGGCGCCCGCCTGTCGGCGGCAGTCGCGGCGGGGATGGCGGGATATCGAGTACACCGGGTGGGCGCATGACGACGCTGGACTGGAGATGCTGAGGGCGCGGCGCGGTAGTGCCTGGCGCCGGCCAGGGAAAGCTCGATCTGGCCCGCTGCCGATCACGTCATCGCGGATGGGTCACCTGCTGAATGCCCTCGTGCATCCCTGTGACATGCCGGAATTTGATCGCTCGGCATCGTGCGTCAAGGCGCTGTGCCTGAGCTGGCACAGAATCGTTCCGCCGAGGGCCTTGGTGAACAGCGCCTCGGCCTGCCTTGATGCCGCGGCGGCGCAGGTAGGCGCGGTCGGCCGCGGGAGAGTAGGCACTGGCTCGAACTCGTGTGCACACTCGGTCAGGACCGCAGCGTTGCGGTGACCGGCGCGAGCTGAGACCGGCGGGACCGGCTGGGGCGGTCTGGGACCTATAGTCGGTCTCGGGGAAGTGTGACCATGGGCCGGGTCCGCATCATGTTCGCCGTCGCCGCCGCCGCGGCGATCATGGCGTGTTCTGGGTGCGCCGCGCGCATTTTTCCCGCGACCTACTACCTGGCCCTCGGCGACTCGCTGTCTCAAGGGGTCCAGCCCGGCGCGGCGGGCGCCAGCGTCGAGACCGGGCAGGGCTATGCGGACCAGCTGTATGCGGCGCTTCTTCTCGCTCATCCCGGGCTGCGGCTGGTCAAGCTCGGCTGCCCGGGTGAAACGTCCAGGACGATGATCGACGGCGGGATCTGCCGCTACCCTGGCGGTTCCCAGCTGGCCGCTGCTGTCGCCTTCCTGCGCGCCCATCGCGGCCACATGTTCCTGATCACCATCGATATCGGCGCCAACGACCCCGAGGACTGCGGCAGCAAGTCGAGCCTCAGCAAGCTCGTCTCCTGCTTGGCCACCGGTGTCCCTGATGCCCTCACCAACCTGGCCACGACCATGGCGCGCCTGCGGGCGGCCGCGCCCGGCGTCCGCGTCGCCGGGATGACCTACTACCTGCCGGCGCTCGCCGAATGGCGTAACGGCACGGCCGGCCAGGTCATCGCGCGGCTGAGCGAGAAGCTGGCCGCCGAGTACAGCGCGCTGCTCGGGCGTGCCTACACCGAATCCGGCGCCCGGGTCGCCGACGTGTTCAGCGCCTTCGACACCTCGAACTTCGGTGATCAGGTGACGGTGCCAGGGATCGGCACCGTCCCGCGCAACGTCGCCTTGATCTGCCAGTGGACGTGGGCGTGCGCCGCCCCGCCACGCGGGCCGAACCAGCACGCCAATCAGGCCGGGTACAAGATCATCGCCCAGACGTTCCAGCGCGCCGCCGGGCTAAGCTGAGCTGGGCGTCTCGGATTTGCGGCTGCGTGGCGGGACGGGTGGTCGGGCCGAGCCACATGTCGATGGCACCTGGTTCGGCCGGGTCGAAGGGACGAGGACACCGGCGCGCATGCAGCCGATGGGCGGTGCCCGGTGCGGACCCGCAGCTGGCCGTCCGGGCGGCGGACGGTGATGCCCGGGACGGAGTTGCCGCACCCTTGCGGCGAGTTGGCGGCATGCGCCGTGCACGAGGCGACGAAAGCCTTGTCGGCGGTGGCCTCGGCGTTGCTGCATGAGTCGGCGGCCATCAGCGGGTCGGCCGGGTGAACGCCCCTAGGGTGACCTCCGCGACACGTCGACGGGCATCCACCGCAAGTCCGGTGCGCACTAATCTGAGCCAAGTCAGGTCAGCATCTTCGCGCTGCTGCTGCTCGGGGTGGCGATACTGTCACGAGTGCTGGTCGATCACCCGGACCCGCGTCAGAGGCTGATCACCGCGATCGTGCCGAAGGCGCTGCAGTCCACGGTCGGGCACTCGCTGGCCACCGCCCAGGCTGTCACGTTTCCCTTCAGTAGGTCAGCGGCGAATCGGGCATTCCCTCGACGCCGCCAAGAGGCCCGCCGACGTCGTACCCTCGCCTGCCGAATCGGAACGCGTAGCCAGCGAGGTAGTGGCCCACCCTGCGGTCCGAAGCCTGCCGGGACCCTACGACCGTGACCTGTCAGGGCGGTCGGGGAGTTGCCCACCCGCAGCGATGCGTTCCGCACCCCGGCGCGCCGTGCCCGCCGACGCAGGCCTGACGATGGCCGTCTACACCGCCGAGCCCGGCTCCCCAACCCACGACGCACTGAACCTCCTGGCAAGCTGGGCGGCGATCTCGACAAGGCCGAGACAGCCCGCGCCATGGACCAGCCTTGACCGGCAGCGGCGGAGCCCGTTCGCAGATCCTGGTTACGGCACCGGATTCACCGGTCATGGCACCATTGGTCATGCCGAACTCGGGTTCGCCAGGACCGGCGATCGTCCGTTTGAAGGGAGGTGGTCCTGGAGCCAGTGACAAAGTAGATGACAACGACTCAAGGCTACGGCCGACACAACGCGACGTACCCAGATGCCGAGATCCCCTGAACTGCGGTAATCAGACTTGATGCGACGCCATAATCGGGACGGCGCCGGCAGCAAGGGCCACTCAACCCGCAAGAACCGGAACGACGGCATCCGGACAACGTGGGCAGCGCCCGCTTAACCTGCGGGCAGCCCT
This sequence comes from Streptosporangiaceae bacterium, assembly GCA_052144275.1. Lineage (GTDB taxonomy): Bacteria > Actinomycetota > Actinomycetes > Streptosporangiales > Streptosporangiaceae > Palsa-504. The sequence goes on along the minus strand of JBKQQQ010001005.1, from coordinate 3,759 downwards.
CCAGCCGCCCCTCGTTTGCCCAGGTCATCCCTAAACGTAAAGACCTCACCAGCTCAGAGAAGTAATTCAAACTTATAAAACAGGCCTCGGGGGCCATTCCGGAGGCCAAGTGACCTGAGTTCGGGTCAGACCTCTCCGGTCGGTTCTGTCCTTGGCTGCCGCGAATACTGGTCAGGACCAACTCGGCTGTTCTGGGGGCTGGATCGGCCTGTAGCGCTTCCCCGGCCTCGGGTCGGCGATGTTCCAGCTGTCTTGGTCAGGGCTGAACCGTACCTCCGTCGACGTTGACCGCCTGCCCGGTGATGCCCCCGCTGGCGACGCAGAACCATACGGCGTCGGCCACCTCCTCGGGCGTGATCAGCCGTCCGATCGGCTGCCTGGCCTCCATCGCCGAGCGAGCCTGTCCGGTCGTGCGGCCGGTCTTCGCCACGATGTTCCCGATCGTGGCGGCCGTCACCTTGATGGCCTTCACCGCGCCGGTGGCCCGGGCTTCCAGCATCAGGTCGATGATGAGCAGCGCCACCCCCGAGCGGGAACAGCGGACTGCTGCCGAGGAGCACGATGCCGCCCTTGGCGATCACATACGGGGGCGTGCACACGATTGCTCCGAGGCCGGTAACGGCGGCCCCGGCCAGCTTGGCGGCGCGCCCGGACTGCGCGGTCCTGGTCGGCTTCGCGGTCTGCATGCCGACGATGCGGGCGGGCACGGCGACGTAGCACACCATCATGACGGCGAGAACGACGCAGAGCAGGAGCGCGAACCAGCCCAGCCCCCAGCGTGGGGCCAGCATCGTGGCGACGGCCAGCGCCAGACCGATGCCGGTGCCCCAGCCGGTGACCGCCCTGACGTGCCTGCGCGCCTGGCCGAAGCCGGCTCGCAGGTCCCGGAACCGGGCTGCGAGATGGCGAAGGCGAAGGCTGCATTGAGGTAGAACGCGGCTATGGTGATCAGCACCACGGCGGCGAAGAGCACCAGGACGATCGGCCCGCAGATGTCGTGGAATGGCTTGCCATACAGGACTTTCGCTTCAGGTCGTAGGTTGCGGCCCAGATCCACATGGCCGGCAGGACCTGCACCAGCATCAGCCGCCAGTTCGTGACCAGCAGGCGAAGACCGTTGAACAGCATGACGAACGCGCCGACCGCCAGGGCCAGCGGCGCGAAGATCCTCCTGGTCCTGGCCAGCTGAAGGACCGCCTCCTCGACCTTGCGCTCGTCGTTATCGCGGATCGCGGCAATGAGCCGCCGCACCAGCTGCCTCCCCGGTCAGCGTCGGCTTGGTCTCACCTGCACAGCAGCTGTACTATCCACGGTTCCAGGCCGCCTCCTTGCTTGCGACGATCAGCACTCCGTTGTGCCCGGCCTGGCCACGCCAGATCCGGTACCGACGGCGAGCTCACAACGGCCAAAATGCTGCCAAGGTCCACCCGGCGACCCCAGGTCGAAGGCCCGGCGGTGTCGGCCTGCTAACCCTTGGGCCGGACCTGGGAAGCCCGGCCCACGGGACTGCGGAGGTATTCCCCTCCTAACTCAGGCGTACCACGCTCTTTGCCGGGTTCCGCCAGACCAGGCAACGGGCTCCGTTCCATCCACGGCGTGCCCCGGCGCCGCGGCGCTAGGACGGCTCTGAATAACTCGTGTGCCGGTCCGGCATTTTGCCGGCAGTGTGTTCGATCATCTGGGATGATCGGGTTATGCAGGTCGTAGCAGGCAGGACCGGGAGCTGCTGGACGCGGCGGCGATGGCTGGGCATCTGGTGCCGCCGGGGCGCGTGTTCGCGTTCCTGGCTGAGCATCGCGGCGAGCTGTTCCCGGGATTCGTTTACCGCTGACTTGTTTCCCTCGGGGACCGGGCGGCCGTTGCTCCCGGCGGACCTGGTGGGGTCGGTGCTGGTGCTCAAGGAGCTGCTTGACCTGTCGGATCCGCAGACGGCGGACGCGCTGAAGTTCGATATCCGGTGGAAGGTGGCCTGCGGCCGGTCGCTGGACCAGGTGAGCTTTGACCCGGCCACGCTTGTGTACTGGCGCAAGCGGATCGCGGCTTCTGCCCGCCCGGACCGGGTCTTCGACGCGGTGGCGGAGGTGATCGCGCAGACCGGGATCCTGCGGGGGCAGCGCAAGCGGTGCGTGGACTCGACGGTCTTCGATGACGCGGTGGCCACCCAGGACACCGTCACCCAGCTGGTCGCCGCCATCCGGAAGGTGGCCAGGGTGGTGCCCGGCGCTGGTGGGGTGATCGGCGGCGTGTGTCGGCTGGACTATTCCAGGCCGGGTAAGCCGCCCATCGACTGGGACGACCCGCAGGCAAAGCAGGATCTAGTCAGCGACCTGGTCAATGATGCCCTTGCGGTGCTGGAGGCCCTGGCAGGCCCGGGCGCGCCGGAACGGGATGCCGCGGCCGCGGATGCTCTGGGCTTGCTGGCGCTGGCGGCCGGGCAGGATGTGGAGCCGGCCGAAGATTCCGGCGGGACGGACGGGCGGTGGCGGATCGCCCGCAAGGTCGCGCCGGATCGCGTGATCAGCACCGTGGACCGCGAAGCCCGGCATACCCGCAAGTCCAAGTCGAAGCGGCGGGACGGGTTCCGCGGGCACCTGGCCGCCGAGCCGGAAACGGGGCTGATCACCAAGTGCGAGATGACGATGGCTGCCGGGCCGGGCAGCACCGACGCGGACAACGGCGTCACGATGACCGCCCGGGACCGGTTCTGCGGTACCGCTGACAGCGCGGAACCAGGCAGCGCGCCCCAGGCGCCGCCTGCCGTGCCGGAGGCCGCCGGGCCTGACAGCGCCAGGACAGCCGGCGCGCAGCAGCCCCTGGGGCTGGAAGTCTACGGCGACTCGTCCTACGGCAGCGGGCAAGCCCGCGCCGCCGGGCATGACACCGTGATCAAGCCCGGGCCGCTGCGCCCGGCCGTGCCCGGCGGGTTCACCGTCGACGACTTCACCATCGACGAGCAGGCCGGTGACCTATTGCCCTGCGCGCTATGCCGGGGTTCCGCAGATACCCGCTCACCTAGAGCTACGGAAGTGTTGCTGACCTGGGAGAACGGTCCTTGTGCTGCGCACGAGCCGTGTCTCTAGGGAACCGCATCTGCGCAGGTCAACCTGCCTGGCCTGGTGGCGCGAATACCCATCGAGAGCGGGAAGAGAATCCGGCGAACCGCGCCGAACATGCAGGTAGTTTCCTCCGGGCCATCGCAAAATACCGCTGGCGAACGTTCTGGAGGCCGATACGATCATCAAGTGCGGGTCAGACCTGAGGCGCCTGGAGAAGCGTCTTCATGCCTCTGACCAGCGAGAACGTCACTCCCTAGAGACACGCCGCTCCTCTAGTCGGAAGTATGTTTTCCCAGGCAGGGCCGCTGATCGTGACACTAGGTCACCAGATATCTGCGGAACCCGGGCTATGCGCCGTAGCGGAATGCTGCCAATGTGGCATTGGGATGTCCTGTGGCCCCGCCGAGGAGCATGTGCGGCTGGCCCGCGGCCCGACGCGTGGCTGGAGGAAGCGCTTGTCCTGGCTCGGATCGTCCAGACGGGCACGGCGCCGTACCGGAGTCAGCCGACGGCGTGCCGGGCGGCTAGTTGTCGAACAGGGCGCTGACCGATTCGCCGTTGTGGATCCGGTTGATTGCCTCGGCCAGCGCCGGGGCCACCGACAGCACGTGCAGCTTCGGGTGGTCCGCGGGCACCGGCGCGGAGTTGGTGCACACTATCTCGGTCACGTCACAGGCGGCCAGCTTGTCCAGCGCGCCGTCGG